>JAUVHQ010000181.1 GCA_030593185.1 Bacteroidota bacterium | reverse complement strand
GAGGGGTGGTTGCATTATCCGGTCTGTTTTCCTTGGAAAAATCAAAGAAGCATTCGACAAAAATCCGGAATTGAGCAATTTGTTACTGGATTCTTATTTCAAAGATAAAATAGAGGCAGCACAGGAAAGCTGGAGAAAAGTTGTGGCGACAGCTTTGATGAATGGAATTCCGGTACCTGCGTTTACTACTGCCCTTTGTTATTACGACGGTTATCGCTCAGAAAGACTACCTGCCAACCTATTACAAGCTCAACGCGATTATTTCGGAGCACATACCTACGAACGAATTGATAAACCAAGAGGTGAGTTTTTCCATACCAACTGGACAGGCAAGGGAGGTAATACAGCTTCCAGTACTTATAATGCCTGAAAATAGTAAAACGAAGTTCCGGTTAGTATGGAACAATTAGATCAATCATTATCTATTACAAATTCATTTCATCCTTCTCAAAAATTCGACTATTTTTGACAAACTCAAAATTCAAACTTTTAATTCTTTTATGAATAATTCAATCATTAACCGCACATCAGATAATATCAGGGCTCTCTCAGCCGCAATGGTAGAAAAAGCTAAATCGGGACATCCCGGGGGCGCTATGGGAGGCGCTGATTTTATTAATATCCTTTACAGCGAATTCCTCAACTTCGATCCGGATGATATGGCATGGCCACACCGCGACCGTTTTTTCCTCGATCCAGGCCATATGTCACCAATGTTATATTCTGTACTTACACTACTTGACATTTACAGTGTTGATGACATTAAAAACTTCCGGCAATGGAGAAGCACTACCCCCGGACATCCTGAACGGAATATCAACCGTGGTATTGAGAACACTTCCGGACCTCTCGGACAAGGTCATGCAATGGCAGTTGGTGCTGCCATAGCAGAACGGTTCCTTGCTGCACGGTTCGGCGACTGGATGTCTCATAATATCTATACATTTATCTCAGATGGTGGTGTTCAGGAAGAGATATCACAGGGTACCGGGCGGCTGGCAGGATTCCTCGGACTCAGTAACCTGGTTATGTTCTATGATTCAAATGATATCCAGCTTTCTACAAATACCAGTGCAGTGACAGCTGAAAACACTGAAAAAAAATACGAGGCATGGGGCTGGCGTGTAAAAACAATTGACGGTCATAATGCTGATGAGATACGTCTTGCGCTGAAAGAAGCCGGTGAAGAAAAAGGGAAACCATTCCTGATAATCGGAAAAACCATTATGGGTAAAGGTTGTTTAACCGATGAGGGTGAAAATTACGAAAAGCAATCTTCCACACATGGAATGCCCATCAGCAAAGCAGGAGCTTCATTCTCAAAAACTATAACCAATCTTGGGAGTGATCCTGATAATCCTTTTCTTATATTTCCTGATGTGAAAGAACATTACACTGAAGCTCTTCAAAAAAAGCGGGAACATGCCAAAGCCAGGAAAGCAAAACAGGTGGAATGGGAAAAGAATTACCCAGGACTATCGGAAAAACTGCAGAAGTTTCTCAGTATGGAACTTCCTGAGATTGATTTTTCGCAAATCGAACAGAAAGAAGACATTGCATCACGGGCAGCTTCAGGTGCAGTTCTGGCATACCTTGCAGACAAAATCGAAAACCTTGTGGTTTCTTCTGCCGACCTGTCAAATTCGGATAAGACCGACGGGTTTCTGAATAAAACCAAACCTTTTGTTAAAGGTGATTTCTCAGGTTCATTCATGCAAGCAGGCGTTTCGGAACTTACCATGGCTGCAGTGATGAACGGGATGTCTGCTCATGGTGGCGTTATTCCTGTTGGCGGTACTTTCTTTGTCTTTTCCGATTATATGAAACCTGCAGTAAGAATGGCAGCACTAATGGAACTTCCTGTAAAATATATCTGGAGCCATGATGCTTTCAGAGTAGGTGAAGATGGTCCGACTCATCAACCGGTTGAACAGGAAGCACAAATACGACTCCTGGAAAACCTTAAGAACCATTCAGGGAATATGAGTCTGTTGGCTCTTCGTCCTGCTGATGCTGCCGAAACAACTGTTGCATGGAAAATGGCTCTTGAAAATGATCGTGGTCCGACAGCCCTTATCCTTTCCAGGCAAGGCATAAAGGATATACCTGCCAAATCAGGATCAAGATTTAATGAATCACTAAAGGCAGAAAAAGGTGCATATATAGTACAGAAAGATGATGGGAATCCTGATATTGTGCTGGTTGCCAATGGTTCTGAAGTATCAACCCTGCTGGCAGGTGCAGAAAAGCTTCGTACTGAAAAAGGGCTTAAGATACAGGTAGTTTCCGCAATCTCGGAAGGATTGTTTAAACAACAAGATAAGAAGTACCGGAATGAAGTGATCCCGGATAATTTACCTGTTTTCGGTTTAACTGCCGGAATACCGTTAACCCTCCGCGGACTTGTTGGTCCGAAAGGTAAGGTTTTCGGTCTCGAATCATTCGGTTACTCAGCTCCTTACAAGGTACTTGACGAAAAACTGGGATTTACCGCAGAAAATGTATTCAACCAGGTTGTTCAATATCTGAATGAATATTCAAACCAATAAAGAATAACGTTATTAATAACGTTGTTAATTACGTTATTAATAACGTTATTCTTTTATCTGAAAAAAAAGAGTTGTGATGCAGTGTCAAAGTGTGCAGGCACTATTCCCTTCTTCCACTATTATTCATTATAGCAGTAATATGATCAGGGGTTGTTCCGCAGCATCCACCGATGATCGAGACACCGGCATCAATCAGACCGGGAACATGGCTTGCCATTTCATCCGGAGTTTCAGGGAAAACAGTTTTTCCGTTTTCAATTTTCGGGATACCCGCGTTAGGTTGTACCAACAAAGGTATATTACTGTCAAAATCCCTGAACGCCTTAACAATAGGGATCATTGTCTCCATCCCGTTACCACAGTTTGTACCGATTATGCTTGCGCCGGCACTTAACATTTTTTCTGCCATCTGAGCCGGTGTTACACCCATAACTGTTTTATAATCCCCACCAACGGTTTTTGTGAATGTAAAAGTACAGATTATCTCAAGGTTTGTATTTTCAACCGCGGCTTTAACAGCCAGTTCAGCCTCATCAAGTGCTGACATTGTCTCAAAACAAATTGCATCTGCCCCGCCTTGTTCGATAGCCTGTACCTGTACCGCAAAAGCATCATACATTTCATTCTCAGAGACATCACCCATCATCAGTATTTTACCGGTCGGACCTACTGATCCCAGAACCAAACATTTGTCTCCGGCAGCTTCCCGTGATATCTCTGCTGCAAGTCTGTTCAATTCTGCGGCATCAATCTCCAATCCAATGCCTGCCAGAGCGATCCCGTTTCCTCTGAAACTGTTTGTTTCAATCATATCAACCCCAAGGTCAACATAGCTATGTGCAACCTCAAGCACTTTTTTCCTATGATCTCTGTTCCACAATTCAGCGATTTCACCTGGTTTCAAGCCGGCAGACTGGAAGATCGTCCCCCAAGCGCCATCACAAAAAAGCAATGATCTTGATTTCAGAAGCTCCTGAATCCCGGTCGTTCTCATTGAAAATTAGATTTAAGTTAAATTGCAAAGCATAACTGGATATTATGCAGTAAGCAGCTTCCTGACAAGGCCCACAGCGCCATTGGCATTTTCACTATATCCGTCAGCTCCAATCTGATCGCAGAATTCCTGTGTAACAGCAGGACCACCAACTATTACTTTTACCTTATCACGCACACCTGCATCCTTTAGAGCTTCAATCACATCTTTCATTGAAGGCATAGTAGTAGTAAGCAAGGCAGATAAAGCTACAATATCAACCTCCTTTGACTGTACAACTGCAACAATTTTATCAGATGGAACATCAACTCCAAGGTTTTCCACCTCAAAACCGCTTCCTTCAAGCATTGATGCAACAAGGTTTTTTCCTATATCGTGCAAATCTCCTTTCACTGTTCCGATAACCACCCTTCCGCGTGGTTCAATTCCACGTTCAGCAAGAAAAGGTTTTATTAGCTCAAGCGAACCTTTCATTGCTCTTGCTGCCATAAGTAATTCAGGGACAAACACTTCATTCCTCTCAAACTTTCCCCCGATAACATCCATCGCGGGGATCATATATTTTTGAATTATCTCCTGGGGATCAGTCCTTTCAGCAAGTGCTTCTTTTGTAATTTGAACTGAAGTATCCAAATCACCTGAAATGATAGATTCGTTTAGTTTGTTCAGATCAGCCATAGAATTGATTTTGTTCAAAAATAACAAAAATGAAATCGCAATATCTCTAATTACTGCTTTTCTTATCTTTGTTAACTTAATTTAATTGATTTTCTTTCATGAAAATACCACTCAAATCCGGAGTTAAAGCACTTATTTTTGATTTTGACGGAACACTCGTGGATACAATGCCACTTCATTTTAAAGCATGGACTCAGGTTTTTCAGAGAATTGGAGTCGATTACCCAAAAGACCTGTTTTTAAAAAATGCAGGTTTACCGTCATGGAAAATTGCTGATATTGTTTTGCAGAAAGCCGGAGTCAGGAACAAGTTTGATCCACATGTTCTAAGCAATCTGAAGTATGAAATATTTAACAAATTAGTACCGGAGACAAAAGTCATTGAACTTGTTGCAGACATTGTATACAGATATTATGATACGATGCCTCTATCCATTGGGACCGGGGGCCACATAGCTACAGTTAAATTAACTTTAAAGCATACAGGTTTGGACCGGTATTTCGATATCATAGTAACGGCAGACGATGTATCAAAGTACAAACCCGAACCCGATACTTTTCTTGAATGTGCCAGGAGGATGAATACACCTCCCGAATATTGCCAGGTTTTTGAGGATGGCGACCGCGGGATTGAAGCGGCAAAAAAGAGCAGGGATGATGGTTACTGATGTAAGACCGTTTCTTTAAAGAAGTCATTAAGTAGTCATTAAAGAAGTCATTAAGTGGTCATTAAGTAGTGATAATGACAACAAATAACATACGCCGCAGGCGTACTAATGACGCGAGCGATAGCGAGCATCTGACACGAACGAAGTGAGTATTTGACATGAGCGAAGCCGAAAATATGATACGAACGAAGTGAGCATATGACGTGAGCGAAGCGAACTATTTCTCAACTGAGTTCCCAACATATTGATTAACATCAATAAGCGGTATATTGCTGCCAAAATTATCAT
>JAUVHQ010000244.1 GCA_030593185.1 Bacteroidota bacterium | reverse complement strand
AATGATTGTTGCAGATAATGTAAAGAAATCTTTTGGTAATCTTCAGGTTCTAAAAGGTATAAATATGCAGGTAAATAAGGGAGAGATTGTGTCAATAGTTGGTGCTAGTGGTGCAGGCAAAACAACATTCCTTCAGATTCTTGGTACACTTGACCGGTCCGATTCGGGTTTTGTTAAGTATGACGGTGTTGAAGTAAATTCCATGAAAGAAAAACAACTCTCCCGGTTCCGGAATATAAATATTGGGTTTGTATTCCAGTTTCACCATCTTTTACCGGAATTTAATGCATTAGAGAATGTATGTATTCCTGCTTTTATTGCTCGGAAATCTAAATCATCGGCGGTAAGAAAAGCAAAAGAATTGCTAACCTTTCTGGGGCTTGAAGGTCGCTTTGATCACAAGCCTTCTGAATTAAGCGGAGGTGAACAACAACGGATTGCTGTAGCCAGAGCTCTGGTTAATAATCCGGCTGTTTTACTTGCCGATGAACCTTCCGGGAATCTCGATTCAAAAAACAAACAGGAATTGCATAAATTATTCATGCGCCTCAGAGATGAATTCAGCCAGACAATTGTAATTGTAACTCATGACGAGAGTCTGGCAGATATTGCTGATAGAAAGCTGGTTATGAGAGATGGTTTGATATTATAGAGACAATTAATTGATCATCTCACTTTCGGGAAGATCATAATCCTCAACCATTTTAATTCCTATTTTTTCAAGTTCGTCAAGTACAGGGTTATATATTTCAGGAAGTACCGGCCTGTATACTCCTTTAATACTTATCTTGCCATTCAGGATCATTTTAGCAGCAATAGCAGCAGGAAGAGCAACTGTTCTGGCAACTGACGTATCGATGGCTGGCGTACCAAAATCAAGCAACCTTGATTTGATAACCTCTTTCTTACCATTGGGGTAGGAAGCCAGAAAGGCATGCATCATAACTACCATATCACGTTCTTTTTTCCCCAGTGACATTTTATCTAACATAAGGTCAGATACCACTTCAAATGGCGAATCTTCTTCTCTGCCAACAGGTTTGTCATCAAACAATCCCAGCCATTCAATAGCTTTTAGGGCATGTGCATTGACATCGATACCAAGAAATCCGGCTACTTTCTGTTTCAAATTATCAGCTGTTTCTTCACCAATAAGCATTGCTGTCATCTCTCCATACGTTTTTCCTTTAAGGTCAAGTTTATCATAGGTGATCAGGCTCATTCTCTTCATAACATCCAGTGTTTCACACCACCCTTTATGCCTGAAAGTACCCCTGAACATTGTCTTTGCTTCAGGAATTCCATAGATATCAATATAATCAATGGAATCCCTGTTGGGATATACCTCCAGTTTACTAACATCGGGAAAATCAACCATGAAGGTGTCTTTGAACAGGTTTTCTGATGAAACATAGGTTTCTTTTCCATGTTTTAGGTATCTTCCATCGTTATTACTGGCCATAATTACCCCTTTCGGACTCCACGAAAATTTGTACATAAATGGGTTATCTGCATCCTCAAGAGAGGGAAGAGCTCCGCAAAGTGAGTAAAACTCATCCACATTGCCACCTTTATCATGTATGTAATCAATAATCCGCATTGCAGACATATGATCAATTCCCGGATCCAGACCTATCTCATTAAGGATAATAATTCCGGCATTTCGGGCTTCCTGATCAAGAGCTTTCATTTCCGGTTTAACATAAGAGGTTGTAACCATTTCCTTACCGTGTTTAATGCATTTACCGGCAACATTAAGGTGGTAGGCGTATGGTAACAGACTTACTGTAAGATCATGTTCTGCAATTAGATTATCAAGAGTGACATCATCATCCACAGTCCAGGCAACAGCTTCTCCATTTGAAAAACCTTTAATCATTGCATCTGCCTTAGATCTTGTACGTGTAGCAACTGTTACATGGAAATTTTCCTTTAACAGGTATTGGACAATGGGTTTTGCAACCATTCCGGCACCGAGTATTAACACTTTTTTCATATAACTAATTATTTAAGGTGATTTATTAATGGCAGCGGCAAGATATAATTTTTTAAGTCAGGAAAAATACTTTTTATCAGCCCATAACAATTTATATAACATACTGCCGGAATAAAGTCTGCAGTCCTCAGTCTTCGGTCGGCAAACTGAAGACAAGATCATATTTACTTTTCAGACCCGATTTATCGGGAATATGATTAAATGATTGTGCCTTAAAATTGTTTGATTATTGTTTTCTTTTTTGCCGATTGTGGACTGCTGACTGCCGACTGATTTTTAAATGTTTTAAAAGAAAATGCATATTTCATCGTAAAAAAAAACAGAAATTATATTATTATTTGGCTCAAACGTATTATTTTTCTGTGGTGTAGATGTGTATTATACAGCATGGTTAATAAAAAATCAATTACTAAATATTAAAAACTTCATATTATGAATAACAAAACAATAATTCTTAAACCAAATGAAATTCCCAGGCAATGGTATAATATTGCTGCTGATATAAAGCTGAATCCTCCTTTAGGCCCTGATGGAAAACCAATAGGTCCTGAAGCTCTTGCACCTGTATTTCCCATGAATTTAATTGAACAGGAAGTCAGTACTACGAGATGGATTGATATACCTGAAGAGTTACTTAATGTACTGGCAATCTGGAGACCTACACCAATGATCAGAGCTTATTCATTTGAAAAAGCCCTTAATACCCCGGCCCGTATTTATATAAAAAATGAAAGTGTAAGTCCACCGGGTAGCCATAAACCTAATACGGCAGTTGCCCAGGCTTACTACAATAAGGAATTTGGTATAAAAAGACTGACAACAGAAACGGGTGCAGGACAATGGGGCAGTGCGCTGGCATTTGCATGCAGCCAGTTCGGACTTGACTGTGATGTTTTTATGGTTCGGATCAGTTATAAGCAAAAACCCTTCAGAAAAACAATGATGGAAACGTGGGGAGGTACATGCATATCGAGCCCAAGTGATACAACTCAGGCAGGAAGGGATATATTGAAAAAGGATCCGGATACTCCAGGAAGCCTTGGTATTGCAATTAGCGAAGCTATTGAAACTGCAATATCGGATAAAACAGGAAAAACCCGTTATTCTCTTGGTAGTGTACTGAATCATGTAATGCTCCACCAAACTATTATTGGTCTTGAAGCGAAGAAACAACTTGAAAAAGTTGGCGAATATCCAAATGTGATTATCGCTTGTGCGGGAGGTGGAAGCAATTTTGCAGGCATTGCCTATCCATACGTTTACGACAAGATTAACGGGAAAGAAATCGATATTTATCCTGTTGAGCCTGAAGCCTGTCCTACGATGACCAGGGCCTCGTTTGTCTATGATCATGGGGATGAAGCAGCTTACACACCACTACTGGCTATGCACAGTCTGGGACATGATTTTATTCCACCTCCTATTCATGCAGGCGGACTGCGATATCATGGAATTGCGCCAACATTAAGTCAGCTTATCAATAATGATCTGATAACACCTGTGGCAGTTACTCAACTTGAAGCTTTTAAAGCGGGAATTCTATTTTCAAGAACCGAAGGGATCATTCCTGCCCCGGAAACCAATCATGCCCTTGCTTATACCATAAGGGAAGCAAAAAAGGCCAGGGAAGAAGGGAAGGAGAAAACCATACTGGTTAACCTGAGCGGACATGGAAATATAGACCTGCTTTCATACCAGAAATATTTAGATAATGAATTATCAAATTTGAAATTGGATGATGAGGCTCTGGAAAAATCAAAGGATTGCTATAAAGATTTTCCAAAACCTGAAATCTTCAGAAGTGTTTGAGTGCCATAAGTAACGTTTTAATAATTGAATTCAGGGCTTGCTATGTGAGATTTTCACATGACAAACCCTTTTTTATGCTTTTCAAACTTTTCCTTATGTGAATAATTTTAAATTTGTAGAATCTTAACGGATAAAATCAGATAGTGGGAAATTCTACAAAATATGCTGAAACTCCCCTGATGAAGCAGTACAACAGGCTGAAGAATAAACATCCTGATGCCATATTGCTTTTCAGAGTAGGGGACTTTTACGAAACCTTTGGGAGCGATGCTATTAAAA
>JAUVHQ010000124.1 GCA_030593185.1 Bacteroidota bacterium | reverse complement strand
CGGGACATGCGGCAGTGTGAAACAATAAACTCCAAGGATTAATGAGGCAATTGAACTCAAATAAAGTTGGTTAACAGAAGCTTCGAATGCCATAAAACCAATTATCAAACCAGCAATTATCCATCCGATTGTACCCAATACACGAATGCTCGGGAATTCCTGTCCGGGGTTTTTCATCTGATGGAAAGCAAGTGAGTTAGATAATGCCATAGTTGGGGTATAGCAAAGTGTATAGACAAGCAAACTGGGATAGAACATCGGGAAGGATTTTACTGTTGATGCAAAGTATAGTACTACTGCGCCAATCAAATGAAGTGTTCCTAGTACTTTCTCAGTTGCGAAAAATTTGTCTGCAATCAATCCGACAAAAAACGGCGAGATCATAGCAGCAATTGCAAAAGTACCGTATGCCAGCCCAACTTGTGTGCCATTGAAATGTAAATTTGTAAGCAAGTAAGTACCTAAAGTAACATACCATGCTCCCCATATAAAATATTGGAGAAACATAAGAGTTGATAGCTGAAATCTTGATTTAAGTTGCATCTGTTTGGATGGGTTAAAAATGAAAATATTTTTGAATACGTCAGGTTAAAAATATCGAAATTATTAGCAGTTATCAAATCAAATTATTAATAGCTTGTAATTTGTGTTAAGTTTGTGACGAAAACACAACCAATATAATAAACTTATGGTAACTAATCAGTCGGCAGTCAACAGTCGGCATTACAAACTTTTTATGCTGAGCGCAATCGAAGCGAAGACACTGAATAATTACAATTTATGTTATTGATGTAAATGGTTGTTATTGGAATAAAATAATTTTATCTTTATAAAAAGTAAAAAATCTATGCGTATGGGAACAGCAATATTCTGGGGATTGTTCTTGATCTTTATCGGGTTCGCCCTTATAATTAAGTATGTGTTTGATCTTGATATTCCGGTTGTTAAAATTGTTATCGCTTTGTTTTTCATTTCTATTGGCATAAAATTACTCATTGGAAAAACAAAATTTTTCCATACCAGCCAAAAAGAAACCGATATTATTTTTAATGAAACAAGATTAAACGGGAAAGATATCAACAGTTCTGAATATAATGTAATATTTGGGAAACTTGTTCTTGATTTAAGAGATTTTGAATTGTCAGATCTGCCTAAAAGACTGGAAATTAATACAATATTCGGAGCCACCGAAATATTGATCAATGATAGTCTGCCAATACAAGTTAAAGTAGAAGCTGTTTTTTCAGGTGCGAGGTTGCCAAATGGTAATACTGTCGCATTTGGAGACTCAGAGTATTCTACTTCTTCGTTCAATCCTTCAGATAAGTTTTTGTTGATCAAGAGTGATGTCATTTTTGGAGGTTTAGAGATAAAATAGGAAACTTTATCTTGGATTTTTTCAATAATTCTTATTAACCAGGCTATTGAAATTTTAAACAGACGAAACATCCATGATAAATGTTATATCACACAGAAGAATGATTATCCAGGATGTTCCATGTGACCATTGAAAATTTATTTATAAACACATGAAAAAAATTGCAGTTTTTCCGGGTTCTTTCGACCCGATTACAATTGGGCATGAATCGATTGTCAGAAGAGCCTTCTCTTTAGTTGATGAAATTATTGTAGCAGTAGGATATAATATTACCAAAAAGGGTTATTTCCCACTTGAACTGAGACTAAAATGGATAAATCAGGTTTTTGAGAATGATCCAAATGTCTCTGTTGATCATTATGAGGGATTGACCGTAGATTATTGCAGAAAAGTTAATGCCCGGTATATTCTTCGTGGATTGAGAACATCAGCTGATTTTGAATATGAAAGAGCTATTAACCAGATAAATATGACAATGTATCCTGAAATTGAAGTGATTTTTCTATTGTCAAAACCTGAATTTACCCCGGTTAATTCTTCAATAGTCCGTGATATTATCCGTTATGGTGGTGATGCAAGCAGGTTCCTTCCAAATAGCCCTGACCTGAAATCATTCAATATACGGGATTATCTCAAAGGGAATAGTGATGATTGAGTTCAGAAAGGCGGGGATACTGCTTATTATTCAAATACTTTGTTTTTCTCTTTATGGGCAAAATGTGGAAATATCCGGGAATGCACCTGCTTATGCAGGAGAAAAAATCGAGTTTTTTTTATCACCAAATCCCATAATACATATTGATGAACCAGCCGGTGAATGCTTTGTTGATGATGAAGGGAATTTCTTTTGCGAATTAAATATAGAAAAAACCTGCAGAGTATATGTCCCTCTGGGTATTTACCGGGGTTATTTTTATGCAATACCTGGAAACCGGTATGTTTTATCTCTACCCACCCTAAAGAAAAAAACAGGTGCACAGGAGATAAATCCATATTTCAGGGAAAGCATTATTCATTTGGGGGTATTAAATGAAGATAAAATGGGCTTGAACTATCTGGTGCATAAATTTGATAATGTATTTTACCCCCTGCTTGAAGATGCCGCTATTAAAGCATATATTCATAAGACATCTGATTATAACAGCTTAATTGATAAACTATATAACCTTGATGACGGTACCGCAGTTCCTTTTTATGATAATTACAAAAGATACAACATCGAATTACTGAAAATAATTTCGTCCGGTTTTTCTAAAGAACACAAGAAACTGTTTTCATCTGCCGGACTTTCACTGGATTATAATAATCCCTCTTGTGTTGCATTGATCAACCAGGTATTCAACAACTATTTTTCTAAGCTTGGCCGTACAAAAGAGGGAAATAAGATTTATACTTATATTAACAGGGACAGGAACTATTTTAGCCTGCTCGAGATTGTAAAAAATGATCTTTCAGCTTCAAATGATTCGTTACCTGAATTGGTGATCCTGAAAAGCATTTTTGAGGGGTTTTACCAGAAAGAGTTTTCAAATAAGAGATTATTGGAAATACTGGATTCGTTACAGGTTAATACAAAAATATTTGAGCATAGAATTTTTGCAAAACAAATTAAAGAAGATGTTACGCGGCTCATGAAAGGCTTCCCGGCGCCTGACTTTGCCCTGGAAAATAGTGCAGATAGCATTACTGAATTAAATGCACTTAAGGGAAAATATGTATACTTATGCTTTTGTTCAACCAGGAGCTATCCTTGTATGAACCAATTTATCCTGCTTGGTGATTTGTTGAAAAAGTTCAATGAAAAACTTGCAATAGTTATTGTAATGGCTGATAATGATAATTCCATAGTAAAGAAATTTGCTCAGGATTATGGTTTTGAAGGAATCGTATTAATTGCAGGAACCCGGAATGATCTTCTTAAACAATACAAAATAAAAGCATATCCTACATACTATCTAATTGATCCGGATGGGAATTTCCTCCTTTCTCCCGCTCCATCTCCTGCAGAAAATTTTGAATCGGGGTTTCGAAATATACTACTATCAAGGCAAAAGGAAAAGTAAAGGAAGTTGAGTAAGGTGAGTGGGTGAGTAAGCAACCAGCATGGGTTAATTACCTGGTAATAATTCTTGCCTTTTCCAGAACATCAATGATCGAAGGATAAGTATTTTTGGTAATATCTGAAACTTCATCCGGATTAAACCAGCGGGCTTCTGTAATATCTTCCCCGGTTTGAGGAGTGAGCCGGTCAGAGCCATTATGAAACATTTCAAGCCAGCTTGTTTCTTTCAAAACTAGTTTACTTTTAAGGAAATAAATATGGTATGTGATCCCTAAAAGATTTTTTATTTCAGGTTCATTGATCCCGCATTCTTCACTTACTTCCCTGATTGCGCATAATTCAATGCTTTCTTCTTCATTTTTTTTTCCTTTTGGAAGATCCCATTTCCCAAATCTCTTAATTGCAAGGAAGCTTCCTGATTTGTTCCAAACTAACCCTCCTGCTGCTTCAATTACCAGGAAAATCTTCCGGAATTCTTCCCATAATTCATGTATATTATTATGATATACAAACAGTGATGGACTATTAGCAGAGTTAATAAAAGAAATAACTGCTTCACAAAGCCCGGATGCTTTATTGTATTTATAGAATAACCTGTATTTTTGTACAGAATATTTTTCAAAATCGTCAGAAAGTGAAATTACTCTGTTATTGATATAAATTTGATACATTATCTATGAATGAAACTAGCAAAAAAACAAGTGAATACTTGTTACAAATTAAGGCAATTAAATTAGAACCGGCAAAACCCTTTACCTGGGCATCCGGGTGGAAATCACCAATATACTGTGACAACCGGAAAACCCTGTCTTATCCCGGGGTAAGGTCTTTTATAAGAAATACTTTTGTTGAAATTGCCAGGGAAAAATATCCGCAAACTGAAGTAATTGCGGGAGTTGCCACCGGGGCTATTGCCCAGGGAGCTCTTGTTGCACAGGAACTGGATGTTCCTTTTGTTTATGTCCGGTCAGGCGCAAAATCTCATGGTCTGGGTAACAAGATCGAAGGTGTTGTGAAAAAAGGACAGAATGTTCTTGTTATTGAGGATCTGATTTCAACCGGAGGAAGCAGCCTTAATGCTGTTTTTGCATTAAGGGAAGCAGGATGTAATGTTATTGGTATGCTGGCAATTTTTACATATGGTTTTACTCTGGCTGAAGATAATTTCAAAAAGGCACAATGTCACCTTACTACCCTTAGTAATTATAACGACCTGGTGGATATGGCCCTTGAATCGGGTTATATTGATGAGGATCATCTTGAGACTTTGAAAACATGGCGTAAGGATCCGGGTAACTGGGGAGGAGGGAAGGATGGTTAGAGCCCTAAGGGAGTATGATTGCACAGGGATGCTTTAATTTAGCATTTGTTTAACTGTAACTAATCAGTCGACAGTCCACAGTCGGCAATTGGCTAACATCAACTAGCTATACTTTAATTGCGGACTGAAGACTGGAGATTGAAGACTAAAAACTAAGGGGTACATTGGAAAACCAGGTAGCAATAATAAAATGGCAAATAGTTTTAGAAACTTAACTGTATATAAAAGAAAGTTTTGATGATTTAAATAAACAATCTGAAGATATCGAGCGATTACTTAATCAGGTGATTCAAAATCAAAAAAAGTAAATACAGTCTGATCTTTTGTTTGCCGACTGAAGACTGAAGACTGCCGACTTTAAAACAATAGAATTAGCCATTTTAGCATTACAATCTTAAGGCATTACGTAGTATATTAAAAATAGGCTTATCATGACAAAGTTTGAAAGCAGAATTGGAAAACTGAACACATCGGGAGAAAAAGCTTTTGGTTTTCTTTCAGATTTCAGGAATTTCAGCCGGTTTATACCAGCAGATAAGATAAATGACTGGGAAGCTTCAACTGAACAATGCAAATTTACAGTTGAAGGTGTAGGGAAGGTGGGGTTAAAAATTATTGAAAAGGAACCTAATAAACTGGTAAAGATTACAGGTGATAGTACAGCCGGGTTAGAATTTTTCTTCTGGATCCAGATCAAAGAAGTTGGGGAGAAAGATACAAGAGTAAAACTCACAATTAAGGCAGATCTTAACCCGGTGATGAAACTGGTAGCAACCAAACCACTTAAAAGCTTTGTTAATCTGATGGTTGACAAGATAGAAGAGTACTCATTTGACTGATCTCCTGTTTTGTGCATTTTTTTTGCCACCCTGGTACAGTCGTTCCTCTTTACAGGGCAGGCAAAGACACCCCGGTACAGTCATACTTCCTTACGGGGCAGGCAAAAACACCCCGATACAGTCGTTCCCTGTTAAATATTGCTTCGCAATTTCACAGGGTAAACCTCCTTATGGGGGCAGGCAAAGATACACAAAAGATAAAGCAATGAAAATAAGCACTTTGTGAATCTTAGTGACTTAGTGATTTAGTGGCATTTTCTTTTTCTGGCTTTTCAGAGTTGGCTCATCATTTTATATTCTTGTCTCTCTTCTTACTACCTGCTTCTTACTACTTACTTTTCTTTTAGTGTGTCCCATCGCACAAAACAGAATAAATTTAGAATTTAGAATGTTGAGTCCGTTTATGGCTATGAGAAGTATGGGTTTTAAGATAGTTGATCAATCAAAACTATATTTATAAAAAAAAGTCCCAGGGCTAAAAAGGATGTTAATATTAATATCCCTATTCTTTTATTCCCTTTTGCGTTATAAACTATATTCCTGCCTCTATTATTAGTAACATAATAAAAGTAAGTGCCAAAAACAGAAAGTATTATCATTATTATTATTATAGTCTTGTTATATGTAGAATTTAATATCAAACAATAAAGGCCATAAAACATATGTAATATACCCAAAACAAATAAGGAAGTAAACAAAGATGCTTTGGCTACTTTCCGATCCAGATTTGTATCAGGTATAAAGTCAATAGACATGTAACATTTCATAAACAATTTATTAATCATATTTTTCTCTCTTTTGAAATTTAAATTATATTACGCAGTAAATTTAGATAAAATGCTAGGCAAAACTTATTTCATGGAATCCGAATATTTCAGTTTTTCCGTTTTCATGCAGGATAATTAATCTCCCTGAAGGATCAATCCCGGTAATTTTGGCAGTAAAT
>JAUVHQ010000020.1 GCA_030593185.1 Bacteroidota bacterium | reverse complement strand
AAAGTGCCATTTACAGCAACCGGTCTGTTAGGGGCAAGAAAACTTGGAGAAGCAGGTGTTAGAGTGAATTTCACACTTGAATTCAGTGCAAGGTTTAATGTATTGGTATCTTTGATAGCCAGACCATCATATTGTAATGTATTTATGGGCAGGATTGCTGCCTATATGATTGATAATGATCTTGGAGATGGCAAATGGGTGGGAGAGAAGGCTGTTATTTCATCTCAGAGATGGATAAATAAACTGACCGCTGAAGATCAGGTAAAGACAAAACTGATAGTTGCCAGTCTTCGTGAAGCTGAACAACTTAAATCATTGGCAGGAGTGAATGTATATACAATTCCTCCTGCAGTGGCTAAAAATGGCAGGAATACGCTGGATGGGATATTTGATTCCCAAGTGAATACTGATTATAAGGCTGAATTTAATAATGATAGTGAAGAAAAATTCAGGTTTGACACTATATGGGCAGTGAAAGATGAAGAGATCAGGTTTGCCAGGTATATAGATGAAAACGTTTCGGCAACAGGTGAAGAACTTAGTGCAAATGCAAGAAATATGGGTTGCGGTGATATTTTTCCTGATCTATTCGAAGAAGAATTGAAATGGATAAAAGTAGATGGAAAAATACCGAAACATTCAAGGTGGGCAGACCGGATAGCTAAAGGAGAAATTGCTGTTGATACTCTGCTAAGCCTTGCAGGACTTGCCACTTTTGCACAGGATCAGGAAAAACTTGATCAGCGGATCAGATCGCTTATCTAAAGAGCTAAGCGCAAAGAGCAAAGAGCAGAGAAGTTGAGAGCAAAGAGCTTGAGGTTTGAGGTTTGAAGAAGAGTTGAGTAGTTGAGTAAGTTGAGTGGGTAAGTAAGGAAGAACGAAGAGTTCAAAGTTCAAGGTTCAGTAACCAGTAACCAGTAACAGCTAACAATATAATGCCATGAAACCAAAGAAAATCGAATCAGCTTACCAGCTTGCAAAGGAGGAATATGATTCCCTGGGAGTGAATGTTGAGCAGGTTATCAGTAAACTTAGTAATATAAGTCTCTCACTTCATTGCTGGCAGGGTGATGATGTTGGAGGCTTTGAAACTCCGGATGCCGGGTTGTCAGGTGGTGGAATTCAGGTTACAGGAAACTACCCCGGCAAAGCCAGAAATGTGGGTGAACTCAAGAGTGATCTGGGAAAAGTTTTGTCCCTGTTGCCTGGTAAGCACCGGGTTAATCTTCATGCAATTTATGGGGAGTTTGGGAACCGGCGGGTTGATCGTGATGAGATCAGACCTGACCATTTTCAGGGTTGGATTAACTGGGCTCGTGCCTACAAACTAAAACTGGATTTTAATCCGACCTTGTTTTCACACCCAAAAGCTGATGCGGGTTTTACACTGTCAAGTAAAAATGAATCTGTAAGGAAATTCTGGATAGAGCATGTAAAACGATGCAGGGAAATTGGGGAATATTTTGGTTTGGAACTGGATAGTAGTTGCATTCATAATATCTGGATTCCTGATGGTGCCAGGGATACACCTGTTGACAGGTATGGACACAGGAGTTTGCTGAAAGAATCACTTGATAAGATATTTGAATACAGGATACCGGAAAAATATCTCAAAGATTCGGTTGAAAGTAAATTATTTGGTATAGGGAGTGAATCTTTCGTTGTCGGTTCATACGATTTCTACCTTGCTTATGCAGCAAAAAACAATAAAATGATCTGCCTTGATAACGGACATTTTCATCCTACCGAGAGTGTTGGCGATAAAATTTCTTCATGCCTGCAATTTGTAAATGAGATACTACTTCATTTAACAAGAGGGGTTAGATGGGATAGTGACCATGTTGTTACAATGAATGATGAAATATTGTTAATTGCTCAGGAGGTTGTCCGTTCAGATGCTTTGTCAAGGGTGCACATTGGTCTTGACTTCTTCGATGCCAGCATTAACAGGGTTGGAGCTTATGTTATTGGTGCCAGGGCGGCACTGAAAAGTTTTCTGTATGCCCTGCTTGAGCCGTCAGGCATTTTGTTGAAATATGAAGAAGAAGGAAAAAATTTTGAACGACTGGCATTGCTAGAGGAGATGAAAACAAAACCTTTCGGGGCTGTCTGGAATTACTATTGTCTTAAAAATGAAGTTATCCCTGATGAAGAGTTAATAAGCGAGATAAGGAAATATGAAAAAGAAGTGTTGCTGAAAAGATGAAAACTGCAACTATAACAAAAAAACTTGATCAGCTTTACGAATTTGACCGCGAACCTGTAACGCAGAAAAACCTGCAAGGGTTAGGAAATTTCCTCGGGATATTTGCAGGTGAACATATTGCCGGTACTGAGTTTGTTATTGGGATGTTGTTTGTTGCCCATGGGGTATCGGTGGTTGATATGCTGGTAGGTGGATTAATTGGAAATATTCTTGCAATTTTATGCTGGGCATTTATCACTTCGCCTATTGCTGTAAAGGTCAGATTATCACTTTACTGGCATCTGAAAAAAATTGCTGGTCCGGTATTGGTATTTATCTATAATATTGTAAATGCATTGATGTTTTGTTTCCTTGCGGGTGCTATGGTAGCTGTATCAGCTACCGCAGTCGGAATACCTTTTCATATTCAGATGCCCGAGCTTAACGACCTCTATCCTAATAGTGTAGGATGGGTTGTTACTGTGATATTTGTGGGAGCTGTAATCACGGCAGTGGCAATTATGGGTTTTGAATCGCTTGCCAGGTTTGCCAGGGTAAGCGCTCCCTGGATGTTTCTGATATTTGTTGCTGCAGCCATTGCCTCCATCGGGACATTGGATGTGAATTCGTTTAGTGAATTCTGGGATATAGCTAAAACAAAGATATGGAGTGGTGTCCCGCTTGATGGGCAGTCCAAATTTACAATGTGGCATGTGATATTTTTTACATGGCTGGCGAATGCTGCGATGCACCTGGGAATGTCAGACCTGTCACTGTTCAGATATGCAAGGAAATGGCAGTATGGTTTTGCATCAGCTATCGGCATGTTCCTGGGGCACTATATCGCGTGGATCAGTTCGGGAATAATTTACGCGGCAGCGATGTATAATAATTTCTTTTTTGACGCTCCTGGACCTTTAGCATATAATATTGTAGGTATTTCCGGAGCCGTTTGTGTTGTAATTGCAGGTTGGACCACGGCTAATCCAACCCTTTACAGAGCAGGATTAGCCCTGCAGGTGGCTTCTCCGAACTGGAGCCGGTGGAAAGTGACTCTTATTGCCGGAATGTTAACCACGGTCGCTGCCCTATTTCCTGCATTAGTCATGAAATTACTTGAGTTTGTTGCTATTTACGGTCTTATACTGCTACCGATGGGAGCCGTAATATTTGCCGACCATTACCTGATACCCAAAATTGGGCTAACTCCAAACTATGCTGAAAAACGGGAAATAAATTTTAACTGGGCTGCAGGAATTACATGGTTCGGATTGTTATTACTGGCTCTTGTGATGAACAGGGTATTTGGGGTGGAAGTATTCTTCCTGGGACCACCGGTATGGATACTTGGGGTTTTTACCTACCTGGTAATAAGTAGAATATATCAAAAAAGAACTATGATTTTAGCATGAATAATATGAAGCTTGTCCTGAAAATAATTTCTTATATAGGAATAGGTTTAACCATAATCCCTTCTATCCTGTTCCTGATGGATAAAATTGAACTTTCCCAACTAAAGTTGTATATGCTGATCGGTGTATTTGTGTGGTTTGGATCAGCAGTTTTTTGGGTAGGAAAGGGGAAGAAATAAGAAGTAGGAAGTAGGAAGTATGAAGAAGAAAAGGCAAAAGCTTGCCACGTTTACCCTATGAAATTCTTTTTATTTCATCGGGGTGAAATGCGACGTTTACCCTGTGAAATTTGAGGAACGAAAATAACCAGAGAAGTAGCATATTTCACTGTGGGCAAAAGTGAAGATAGATATGAGTAGGTATTTCATCCCTACGGGATTTACAATCAATAGATTGTATAATACGATATGGAACTAATCATTCATCAGTTCTTCAACTTCAGTTTTTAGCTTTGGTAAATGATTGATTATTATTCCCCAAATTACATCATCTGATATTGTGTCATACCCATGGATTATTCGATTTTTTGCATCTACTATTTTTCTGGCATTTGTAAGTTCAATATTTTTGTTCCTATTTAAAATTCTTTTTACTGCTTCTCCAATTATTTCCAAATTTCGTTCAACAGCACGCTTGGTTTTAAGGTCGTGTCTGTAATTCTCAAATATTTTCTTTCCTTCTTTAAAAAATCCATCAATTTCAATAATTGCAGAATTTATATCGAACAACCAGGTTTTAATTTCATTATCCATATATTAATTCTTTTGAAGAGTCAATAGATTGTTTTAAGAATGGATTTTTTATTGCTTTTTCTTCAAGCAAGTCTATTTTTCGATTAAATAAATCTTCTAATGAAAATTTAAAATCGAAGTAATTATCAGCATACTCATTTAATTCAATAGCGTCAAATGTTACAAGAAAATCAATATCACTATCTTTTCTAAATTTTTTATTTATTACTGAACCAAATACGTATAGTCTTGAGACATTATATTTATCACACAGTTTCTTCAATTTTCCTATATTTCTTTCAACCAAATTCATATTACAAATTTAAGATTTTTTTTAATTTCCAGTCATATTATTGAATTCGGGGTACGTTTCTTCATATAACGCCTAAGGATTATGGAAACCAATAGCTTCCCCCCACTCAACTACTCAACTACTCAACCACCTCTGTATTACAATTTTTACAAACACCTTTCAGATAGATATGGTATTCATTAATCTTGAATTTGTCTAACCCGGTAAGCTTTAATTCTTCAATATTTACATTAAAATCATAAATATTACCGCATTTATCGCATTTAAAATGGCCATGAATGGAGGTGTCTCCATCATATCTGGCTTCATGATTTCCAATTCTGACAGTACGTGCAATACTTTTTTCAGAGAACAGTTTTAATATATTATAAACTGTAGTTTTGGATAATGTCGGAATTTCCTTTACCAGATCGTTATAAATATTATCAATTGTTGGATGATTTTTACTGTTTTGCAAATATTCAAGTACTCTGATTCGTTGAACCGATGGGCTTATATCTTTTTCTTTAAGCAGTTTTACACTGGCTTTTATACTTGTATTCATAATGTATTGTCTCCTTTAATAAATATGTATTATTGTAACTATTAAGTGTCTAAAGTTTAAAGTGTCTAAAGTTTAAAGTGCCTAAAGTACTTAGAGTGCCTAAAGTACTTAGAGTGTCTAAAGTACTCAGAGTGTCTAAAATGTCTGGAATGCTAAAATGTCTAAATTTTGAGGCTAATCTCATTATACTTTACATTTTTATCGATCGCCAACTGCCGACTGTGGACTGCCGACTGATTAGTTACGTGTTATTTATAATCGGTTAATCTTCCGGGAATTTTAATTTTCTTAGAAATAACTTTACTAACTGATATGAAATTAGTATTAAAACAGGCCATGAAACCAGCCAAAATATCGAACTTATGTATTCCATAATATGAATATTTGTTTTAATTATTCTTAATGATAAATACTTGTAAAATTATATTTATTTTCTTTTTTCCCTCAGCCTTAGCCTTAGCCTTATTCCGTAACAGTTTCATTTGAATAGTATTTGCCTTTTAAACTACTTTGCAGAACCTGTGTTCCTAATATGCCATATCATCATTAATAATATCTTTTTCATTAATTTTCTTTTTACTCAACGATTTCCATGAATACCAGATGTAGGCGATAACAAATGGAACCAATAAGGAAACATAGCTCATTACAGTTAGAGTATATTTACTGGATGAGGCATTTTGAATAGTTAACGAGCTCTGCAGGTCATATGTTGAAGGATAAAATGCAGTATTGTTGAAACCGGCAAGTAAGAAAATACTAAGCACTGTTAAAATGGTTCCGGCACCTGCAAACCAGATACCCTTACCCGATTTCTTAAATGCTCCTATGTAAATACCGGCAAGAACTCCAACAACACCCAAAAGAAAGATCACCAGTACAACAGGCATTTGAATAAAATTATGGAGGTATTTATATTTTTCCATATAAACTTCCTGAGTTTCAGGATTAACAGCAAACCCCTCACGTGTTAGTATCAATCCGGTAAAAAGTAAAAAGAAGACCAAAAAAGCAATTGAGCAAAACTTCATAAGATGTGATGCTCTGTGTACTAATACTTTATTATCAACATTATTGATAAAATAGAGAGCTCCGAGTATTCTTGACAATGTAAAAATTGCTAAACCTAAACTGAGGTTAGTTAAATTAAGAGCAGCTTCAAGTCCATGTGCAGGACCTTCCCATTGTGAAATGATATTATTTCCAGATTCGGTAAGTCTGAGTTTATCTATTGAAAAATCAGATCCCGTAAAAAAAGTTCCAACAACAATACCTATTAAAATAGTTGCAACCAAACCATTAATAAATAAAAAAGTGTTATAGGTTTTTTCTCCCAGAAAGTTTTCAGGTTTTGTCCTGTATTCATATGACACAGCCTGAATAATAAAGCTGAAAAGTATAAGCATCCATACCCAGTAGGCTCCCCCGAAACTGGTAGAGTAAAAAAGAGGAAAGGAAGCAAAGAATGCACCTCCAAAAGTTACAAGGGTAGTAAAAGTAATATCCCATCTTCTGCCGACAGAATTAAACAATATTTTCCTTTCGATACTGGTTTTTGCTAACTGGCTTACAAGAGTTTGTCCACCCTGAACAAACATTAAAAATACAAGTAAAGAGCCCAGTAAAGAAATTATTATCCACCAATATTGTTGTAAAGCCAAATGTGACATATTTTCAAACATTGCTTAATCCTCCATATTTTTTGGTCCTGATTTAATTTGGTGAAGCATAATTTTAATTTCTGCAATTAACAGAACAGTAAATAGTGCAACAAAAGCCCAAAACGTTACCTGAACTGATGAAGTGCTCAAATGGGAAGTAGATACCATAGTTGGAAGGATGTCCTGAATTGTCCAGGGTTGACGCCCGACTTCTGCCACGACCCATCCAAGTTCAGAAGCTAAAAATCCCAGCGGGATAGACCATACAGCTAGTTTTAGCCATTTCTTTTTACTTTCAATTTTTTGTTTAACAGAAAAGAACAGGAATGCACCAAACAGAACAATGAAGAAGAATCCTAAACTCACCATAATGTGAAAACTGTAAAATGTTAGGGGAACATTTGGAATAGCTGACTTTTTATCGGGTAAGTAACCATATCCAAAATGCTGATAGTTTTCTTCAAGAGTTTTTAAAGCACTTTCCTTTATTTCAGCATCTTCAGAGTTATTATATTCCTTAAATGCGTTAATAGCTAATTTACCAAATTCCATTCTTTCGCTTATTGGAATAATATTATGGTCTTTGTTTCCATCAATCAGATCATTTATCCCGGGGACGAAAGAATTACTGTTTCTGTTGGCGAGATATGAGAGCATTTTAGGTGCTTTTAATGCAAAAACAAAATCATTCTTATTATTGTCATATCTTTTACCGGGTGTCACCATCCCGATAGTGGTTAATCCAACTCCTTCGCCTCCTTCATAAATTCCTTCCATTGCAGCAAATTTCATTGGTTGTATTTGAGCCACATTATGTGCTGAGCTATCCCCTGTAATAACAACAAATATTGATGACAAGAGACCGAAAACAGAAGCTACAAGAATGCTTCGTTTTGCAAATTCAAGATGTTTTCCTTTAAGAATAAACCAGGCGCTGATACCAATTACGAATAATGAAGCGACAACATAACCATTAGAAATAGTATGAAGAAATTTGTTGATTGCTGTTGGTGAAAATAGTACTTCTGCAAAGTTTTCCATTTCGTTCCTGGCTGAATCAGGATTAAATTTCATTCCAACAGGGTTTTGCATCCATGCATTTGCAACCAATATCCATAGAGCCGAAAGGTTAGATCCGAAAGCTACAAACCATGATGAAAGCATATGGAACTTTTTACTAACCCTGTTCCAACCAAAGAACATAACAGCAATAAATGTAGATTCAAGGAAGAATGCCATAATTCCTTCTATAGCCAGAGGTGCACCAAATATATCACCGACAAACCATGAATAATTAGACCAGTTTGTTCCAAATTCAAATTCAAGAATTATTCCTGTTGCCACACCTATGGCAAAATTTATTCCGAACAGTTTCATCCAGAATTTGGTTGTATTTTTCCACTTCTCACTTCCTGTTTTGTAGTATCTTGTATGCATAAATGCTATAATAAAAGATAAACCGAGAGTAAGAGGAACAAAAATCCAATGGTACATCGCCGTAAGGGCAAACTGTGCTCTTGACCAATTTACGAGAGACATGTCAAATGCTTCCATAACCTTAATTTTTTGTAAGCGATTGAATTACATATTCACTCTTTTGTTCATCTGTATCGAATCTGGAATTTAGAAAATCAGGAAAGAAGAACAGTTTCAGGATTGCAAACATGATAAATAGTTTGATGCCAATAATTATCCATAGCTTTATGCTAACTTTATCAAGGTTTCTAAATCCATCTATGTAAAAATTAATTATTCGTTTGACTAAATTCATGTTGTTTCAATTTTGTTCTTAACCTAAAGCAACATCTAATGCCATCATTAATGAAAAGCCTATCAAAGCTCCGGCAGTTGCAATATCGTTGTTTTTGTTTAATTGCGATTCAGGTATAAGTTCTTCAATTACAACAAATATCATTGCCCCTGCTGCAAAAGATAAAGCATAGGGCAGGAAATTTGTCATTGATAGAACCGCAATTGCACCAATAACCGCGGCAATGGGTTCGACAATTCCTGACAATTGCCCGTACCAAAAACTTTTAAACCTTGATAATCCCTCTCTTCTTAACGGAACAGAAACAGCGGTACCTTCAGGAAAGTTCTGAATACCAATTCCAATAGCTAATACAACAGCTCCTGTAAGTGTAACTGATTGAGAACCTGATGCCAATGCTCCGAATGCAACACCAATTGCCAGGCCTTCAGGAATATTATGCAGTGTAATTGCCAAAACAAGTAAAACACTTTTTTGCCATCCGGTTTTAATACCTTCTGCTTCCGACTTTTTATAACCGAGATGAAGGTGTGGCAGTATTTTGTCAAATATCCATAAAAAAGCACCACCTGCTAAAAATCCTGTAACAGCCGGGATCCATGGCGTTTTGTCTGAATTTTCCGACATTTCAATAGCAGGTGCCAGTAATGACCAGAAACTTGCAGCTATCATTATTCCTGCAGCAAATCCAAGCATTCCATCAAGTACTTTTCTGTTAATTGTTTTAAAGAAAAAGACCAAACTTGCCCCCATCGCGGTTAGTAACCACGTAAATAATGTGGCTATTAGTGCCTGGGTTACCGGAGTGAATTTTTCTAACCAATCAATTATCATTTGAAAATTGTTTGAGTTTCGTTATACCAGAAGATAAAATCAAGATGTCCTAAAGGAATTCTAATTTCATTTGAGAACTTCTTCATTTGACTTTCAATTTGAAAATATTTTTTTTCAGGAATAGATTTTGGAATCTCGCTAATTACATTGAATCTTTTCAAATTTTTCAAAATATGTCTATCTAAAATTGCAATGTCTTCAACAAATCCAATATTTCGCAAAAAATGACTTGATTCTTTTAATCCATAACCTTTAATATTATTATTTAACCATTTTCTTTTTTCACAAACTGATGTAAACGCTGACAAGGTTTCCCTTATTCCTTTGGAATTATTAAAAAATATTTCCCTGGCCTCAACCAGGTAAGAAGCTTTATTGTTTTTAAATCTCACTAAATTCAGATCATTTGAAATTGAACTTGTGTTAGCTTCAAATAGTTTATTATTTTCAGTAAGTTTAATTATTGTTTTCCATGCATTTTCAGCTTTCGATTGAGGTGTTAACAGACAAAAAGCAAGTTCCTGAAATAACTTTTTCTCATCAGCTTCATTCCAAACAGATTTAAATTCTATTATTCGATTAAGAATATTTTTTTCTATTTTATAATATGTGTCGATCAATTCTTTCACTTTGCTTACTTATGACTTTTTAACCTCTCCCTTATATTTATATCCTAAGCTATTTATACAGCTTTTTATCTTTTTTAAGTCAATATTTTCACCTTTAATAACTGCTCTCGAATTGGCTAAGTCCACATTTACCTGCTCAATACCATAGATTGAATTCAAATTGCTTTCAACACTTTCTTTGCAATGGTTGCAGGTCATACCTTCAATTTTTATTGTTATATATGGTATTTTGGTTTGGTTTAGGTGGTTAGTATTTTGCAGTTTTATCAATTGTATTTTTCTACTTATTAGCTTCTGTATATATCCGTAAGCAATAAGTAATAATAACGTTACACCTGAAGCAGTTTTTGCCCATAGCGGTAAAAGGTGATGTTCATGCCCGCCGTATAAATCAAGAGTCTTTTTAAACAAAAAGTCATTTGGAAAAAAGTAATTAACAATAAACCCGAAAATCAGTGCACCGGTAATTATTGAAAACAGGTAATAAAAAAGGGTTTTTTTACCCAGTACTTTAGTAATAACGCTGATTGTAGCTGCATTGGTTGCAGGGCCTGCCATTAAAAAAACCAGAATCGCACCGGCTGATACTCCTTTAAGCATCAGTACAGCAGCAATTGGAACTGACGCTGTTGCGCAAACATAGAGAGGAATAGATGCTAATAAAACCACAAACATCTGAATATAGTCATTTCCAAGATTTGAAGTAAAAAAATCATCAGGAACTATTACTGAAATAGCAGTTGCAATCAATAATCCAATAATCAACCATTTCGAGATATCCTGTAAAAAGTCAATGAAAGCATACTTAAATACACCCAGAATCCGATTTTTAGAAGTATTATTTGCAGATTTATTATTAATTAATTCAGGTTCAATACTTGAAGATCCTGCTTCAGTTTTGTTTATTAATATACCCCCAAAAACACCCGTAATAAATGCAACAACCGGCCTTATTATAGCAAAAGGTAATCCAAGTAATGAATATGTAACCATTACCGAATCAATTCCTGTTTGTGGTGTTGAAATCAAGAATGAAACTGTTGATCCTTTTGATGCTCCGTTTTTGAATAACGATATACCGGTTGGAATTACTCCGCATGAGCAAAGTGGAAGTGGAATGCCAAATAGGGTTGCATTTACTACAGATTTATTGTTTTTTTTGCCCAGATACCTTGAAATATATTTCTGAGGGAAAAAAACATGCAATATCCCTGCAAACAAGAAACCCAATAGGAGATATGGGGACATCTCGTTCAGAATACTGAAAAAATCATTCTTAAAATCAATAATAATATTCATTGTTTAGTTATAATATTTTTTAAGAATTTGTTCTGCATGGTCTTTTGCCCTTAGGATAAAAGACATAGAATAAGTTATTCCTCTATTAAAATGTCTTCAAAATCGACCGATATTTAATCGTTGACACAACACTAGTTTTCTTTTAGAATATTATCATCATATTCTATTTCGAAACGTAATTTGTGTTTTGCTTCTTCCTGAGCCAACGCAAGAAAAATATTTTTTAAACCACTGTTTGGGGAAATGCCAGCCAAATCTGAATACAGTTTAAATGCCGATTTCTCTTTTTTCATTGCCAGAATTAAAGCATCCTGATATGACATGTCGCTGGTAGCTTTAATATCAATTAGATAATCACCAATTTCCAAATCAAATACCTTTTCATCAGAAAACTCAAACGTTCCTTTCCTTTTGATATTAATAAGACGTTTTTTATGCCCCTTTTCTTCTTTGGCAAATTGAATAAAAACTTTACGCATTGCTTGATTTTTTGATCCGTCAGCGAGATTTGTGTAAAAATCAGCAGCTTCTTGTTCCGATTGAATAGCAAAATCTAATGCATCGTCAATAGACTTAAATTCATTCATTATTTTATAGTTTTTTAGTTACGTTATACAAAAAACACCGGATACCAACAACTAATCAGTAACCACTGGTGTCCATGTTCTCAATTTAATAGTTTTTCTATCTTTTCCAGATCAACTTCTCTTTTATAAAGTGGTCTTTTATCGTTTTTATATGCTATTAAGTTTTCTTCAAAAGTTTTGTTTTTCCCATTTGTATATATAACGCCCAATGGAAATTTATCAGTTTCAAATGCTTTTTTTAATGCTTCCATTTTATCAGTATTATCATAGTTTTCGTTGAGATAATATGTATTGTCTTTAAACCATTTGAAATTATTAATTTTATTAAACGAAACACATGGATGAAAAATATCGACAAGAGCATAGCCCTTATGCTTGACAGCTTCTTTCAATATTTCTTTCATTTGTTTCATATCTCCCGAAAATGCTCTTGCCACAAAAGATGCACCTAAAGAAATAGCAACAGCAATTGGGTTAAACGGCTCTGAAGAAACTCCTTCCAATTGTAAGGGAGTTTTAAATTCCTTTCTGCTTGTCGGTGAAGCCTGCCCTAATGTTAATCCATAAACCATATTATTATGTACAATGTTTACTATATCAATATTTCTTCTTATTGCATGTATAAAATGGTTGCCACCTTCACCATACATATCGCCATCCCCACCTTCAGCCACAACAATAAGATCGGGATTTGAAGCTTTTATTCCCGTTGCAACGGGAAGTGCTCTGCCATGTAATCCGTTGAAACAATTGGAGTTTATATATTGAGATGTTTTAGCTGCCTGTCCAATTCCTGCAGATATAACCAGGTTTTTAGGATCAATTTTTAATTCATCCAAAGCTTCCTTTAAAACTTTTAGAATAGAAAAATTTCCACAGCCGGGACACCAACTTGTTTCAGGTATTTGGTCAAAATCAAAAATAGTTGTCATTATTGCATTCCCTTTAGTTTTTCAATAATTTCTTCTAATGAAAAAGGCATTCCATTATATTTCAAAATATGATTTGTGAATTCCATCCCTGTATATCTTTTAATAAGTTGTCCGAATTGAGATGTAGCATTATTTTCAATAATAATTAGTTCTTTTGCTTTTGACAGGATTTCTTTTGTATTATTTGGTAATGGATAAACTTGTTTAAAATATGCAAAAGCAAGATCATTATCATTAAGTTTTTCGATTGCTTCTTTAATAACTCCATAAGTTGAACCCCAGCCTACAATTAATGTTTTGTAGTTTTTTGAGCCAATAATTTCAGCATCTATAGATTCCTTTGAATAAGACTCCAATTTTTTAAATCTTTTGTCCACCATTTTTATTCTTATATCAGGATCTTCAGTTATAAATCCACCCTCATCATGTTCGTGGCTATCAAACCTTACAAATCCATCTCCTTGCATTGGAATTCCTCTTGGGGATATTCCATCTTCAGTATTTTTGTACCTTTTATAATCTTTATCTGTTCTTGTAACAAAATTCTCTACCTTAAAATCTGTAAAGTCAATTGATTTGATGCTTTGAAATGAATCAATATAAAATTGATCAGTTAAAATTATTACAGGAACCTGAAATTTATCAGCCAGATTAAATGCTTTTTGAGTTAAGTAAATTCCATCCGTAAAATTACCGGGAGCAAAAATTATTCTCGGGAATTCACCATGACCTGCATATAAAGCCAGGTTTAAATCGCCTTGCTCGGTTCTTGTAGGAAGTCCTGTGGAAGGTCCCGGCCGTTGGGCAAGATGAATTACAATTGGCACTTCAGTTATAGCTGCATTGCTTATACCTTCTTCCATAAGAGCAAATCCACCTCCCGATGTTGTAGTCATTGCCCGTGCCCCGGCATACCAGGCACCCTGAATCATATTAATTGCAGAAATTTCATCTTCTGCCTGTTCAACAACAACTCCAAACTCTTCAGAATGCCTGGCTAAAAATTGTATTACGCCGGTTGATGGTGACATTGGGTATGCAGTAATAAAATTACAACCCCCTGCTAATGCACCTATACCAATAGATTCAGTTCCGCTTAATAAAACCTGATTTTTTATTTTCTCATCTTTTTCTACTTGTATCCCTAATTTCAGCTCCTTGCCTTTTTCATAGCCCTTAATTACTGCATTAATATTATTATCTGTAATTTCTTTTCCTTTAGTTGAGAAATGCCTGGTGATAGACTCTTTAATCAGATTTAAATTGATATCAAAAATACCGGACAAAAGTCCATAAGTTATAACATTAGAATATATCAAGCCACCAACTTCTTTGGCTAATGAACTTAGAGCAACATACTTTATTATATACTGGCTATTTTTATATTTTTCCTCTATAAAGCTATCTTGACCAATAATAATAGTGTCTTTAGTAAGTCGGTTTTCTATTCTAAGAATAGCATTTTTACTTAGTACAATTAAAATATCAATTTTATCAACATAAGCCTCAATTCTTTCATTTGATACTCTGATTTCGGTAGTATTATTGCCTCCTCTGACCCTCGACATAAGTTCAGTAGTAGAAAATACATTATAACCCGAATTTTTCAAAGCTCTGATTATTAGTAATTCAACAGTTTTAATTCCTTGTCCGGCTTCTCCTGATAGAACTATTGAAATATCATTTTTCATTCGTTTGAAATTTATTTAGTTAACATCAGTTATGCTATCAAACTAATTTTCAAAAGTAAATCCGGGGGCTGTATCCCCCGGTTTTAAATAATTCATGATAATTGTTTTCTTAATCTTCAACAAGTTCAAAATCTTCTTTACCAACTCCACATTCAGGACAAACCCAATCATCAGGGAGGTCTTCAAAAGCTGTTCCGGAAGCTATTCCTCCATCAGGATCACCAGTTTCAGGATCATAAATATAACCGCATACTGTACATTCATACTTTTTCATAATGTTTTGTGTTTTAATTATTGATTATAAAATGAAATTTTCATGCTAGTAATTATTCTCTTTCAATTCAAAATATGCTTGTGGATGCAAGCATGCAGGACATGTTTCAGGAGCTTTTGTTCCTTCGTGTAAATATCCGCAATTACGGCATTTCCAAATAACATTTCCGTTACTCTCAAATACTTTACCTTCTTCAAGATTAGTCAGTAATTTAGAATACTTCTCTTCATGAGCTTTTTCTACTTTGGCGATCATTCTGTAAGTAGTTGCAATTTCATCGAATCCTTCTTCATCTGCGATTTTTGCAAATTCAGGATACAATTCTGTCCACTCTTCATTTTCGCCCATAGCTGACGCTTTTAGATTTTCAGAGGTAGTTCCTATCTTTCCGGCAGGATAAATAGCCGTTATTTCAACAGGTCTGCCTTCAAGGAATTTAAAAAACCTTTTTGCATGTTCTTTTTCATTTAAGGCTGTTTCAGCAAATATTGCAGATATTTGCTCATAGCCTTCCTTTTTTGCCTGTTT
>JAUVHQ010000255.1 GCA_030593185.1 Bacteroidota bacterium | reverse complement strand
AAGGTGTTTGTTTTGCCATACCAGAATACCGGGCAATAATCTTCATTACCGGTAACATTCCTGCGGGTATAGCCGGCAAACAGAAATCCGTCGTTAATAATTTCGTACCGGGCAGACAAAGAAAACATACTGCTTTCCCATTCAACCGATTCCATAAACGGAAGTCCAAGCCGGTGAGTTCCAAGCGCAGTATAATCGGGTCCCTTTTGTGCATAAGTATAGCTTGCTTTCAGGAACAATCCACACAACGGTTTAGCTTCCAGTGATAAGTAAAACTCTTTGCTATTATCACGGAGATAATGTCCCAGGTTAAAACGGTTCGATTCAAAAGTTAACGTGGGTACATAATGCATGAATGACAATGGATTTGTACGGGTGTATTCGGTGGTTACAGACATGTTTTGTACAGGGAACCGGTAAACCCTGAAACCCAGCTTTGTTGAAAAGAAATTGGAATGCTCCCCGGGTTTGAACATACGTCCGATAGCCACTTCATCAACAAAAAATGAGGCATACAAGTGCAGATTTTTCAATTGCCTGGAACTTATATCAAAAAACATCTGGGAATTTTGATTATCAATTCCCGAGTTGAGGGTGTGATCGACCGATTTAAAGAAAAACAGTGGAATGAGATATCCGGGATGTATCCCTATATCAGAATAAACAATTGAGTTCCCGACAGAGATATTCAGTTTTTTTAAAGGCGTGAATGTGAAAAGGTTGGTTGCAATAAATTTCTTATAAAACACCTCCCTGTAATCTGTGCCGTAGCTGTTCACAAGGAAGTAAGATCTTGAACTGTCAACCACTTCCGAAACCAGCCATCCGTGAACATAGTTAAATTCGAACCAGGGTGCCGGCTTCATGTTTACTTTAATATGGGCAAAAGAGGGAGTACGTCCTGAAAAAATATTCGAACCATTATAATTTGTTCCCCATGTAAAATGATCCTTCACCAATCCTATCATTCCCCAATTCCATGAGTAGGTTATTCCGCCCATCATTTCGCTGTAATCATAATGTGCTTTATAGTTCCCACCTGTTCTCCGGTTAAGGAATTGATCCTCCGATAGTTTTTCGTTTTCGTTATTATCTCTCAGACTGGCATAAAAACCCCAGTGGTCACCATAATATGCAAAAGCTTCAGCACCATTCCAGCGATGCCATACTGCGCCGTTATTGTTGGTCCAATACTGAATACCACCAATAGGGTTAATTGACAATGTAAAAACGGAGTCTTTTTTATATAACAGATCCAGGCGTTTATCAAATTCTTTATCCGGTTTCAGTTCTTTATTAAAGTCTTTCAGGTAGAAAGCAAGCTCTTGTTGCTGACGGTTATGAAGCTGGTCTGTATGTTGTGAGGCTTCTTGCAGTTTTTTTGCAATAACCATTCGAGAGTAAGGTTTTGCTACAGTACTTAGATCAATTATCTGCTGGTTGGCAAGTTCGTCAAGGAAATTGTATAATGAGTTATTAGAAATATGGTGATAAATACTTTGTCCAAAAATGACCTGGATGGAGATAGAAAAAAATAAAAAGATCAGGATTTTTTTCATATTAAATTAAGATTTAACCGCAGAGGTCGCAAAGAAGGCGCAAAGGTCGCAAAGAATATTTAAAGATTATTCACAACACGTCTTATTCCATTTTTGATTAATGCAACATTAAAATTAATTAATAATCCCAACTTACAATTAGACAGTCTAAGGTATGTTAAAATTTGTGCAAGATGAACGTCATTTAAAAATTCAACTGATTTTATTTCAATAATTACTTTTTCTTCAACTATTATATCTATCCGATATCCAATATCCATTTTAATCTCATCATATACCAAAGGTAAGGCTTTCTGTTTTTCTACAAATAAATCTCGTTTATGAAGTTCATAGGCTAAACATTCTTCGTATGAAGATTCTAATAATCCGGGTCCTAATTTTTTATGGACCTTAAGTGAGGCATCAATTATCTGTTGAGAAATTTGGTTTTCATTCATAAATCTAGATTTAATTGTTTAATAAAGATTAAAACGCAGAGATCGCTAAGAATATCTAAAGATATTAAAGATTTTTCAACTTTAATTTTCCTTTGCGTCCTTTGCGCCTCCTTAGCGTACTTTGCGGTTAGTTCTTAAAGATTAAACCGCAGAGTTTGAAAAAAAACCAAAATGGTATAATTAAATTAATTGCTTCTGGCTTGTTTGATAACAATATTAAAAATTGCTTTCCAGAAATATTTCCAGTCGGTTCGGAATGGAGCTTTTTCATATGCTTCCAGATACTTCATTTCGGATTTCTGGATCTCTTCCAGGGTTTTGGGGAGGTCATAATAGAAAGGAGGGATCAGTCCGGGTTTATGTTTTATTCGTTTATCCTGCAATTCTTTATTATACAGGTTGAAGTATTGCTTGCTCAGGGGTCTTACCCCGACAAGTTTCATATTGCCTTTAAATAAATTATAAAGCATAGGAAGTTCGTCTATCCATAGCCGCCTCATGATTTTCCCCATAGTTGAAACACGAAAGTCATGATCGAATTTACCCCCATCCTGAAGTTCGTGCATCTGGTACATATAATCCTGTAAATATTCTGCGAATGGATACATGGTGCGGAGTTTAAGCACTCTGACAATCTCACCGTTTCTGCCGATACGTTCAAGTTTTACCAGGGGTCCATAGCTTGGATCAGGATTATTTGAAGGTTCCTGTACTTTCTTCGCGGCGAAATAGCACAAATTGTCAGCATATTCTTCATCTGTTATTTCAAATCCGCTGGATATTAAACGTCCCAGGGTTTCAGCCCGGGTGATAACACGGTTGCTGCCATGGGTAAGAAAAAAGTAGATGCCTTTTGTCAGACCGAATTTTGGAAAAACCCTTTTTACCGGGTAGTCGATCAGGTAATAATAAATAAAATTGAAAGGAAACAGATACTTTTTGAATAATCTTTTCTTTCTCATATCTTTGGTTTCAACACAACCTATGAATGTACCCTTCAATGGAAGTTTTGAGTTTGCTGTTTCAAAAAACAGGTTTAAATAACGGATATCATTTATTCGCTTCAGGTTAAAAATTGATTGATAACGGTTTTCCGGCTGACTTTTTATATTGAAAAGACTGGTAGTTGAAAGCAGAAGTGTATTATTACTGTTTCCATTAGTATTTCTGACAAAAAAATCAAGCGCATTATTACCACATTCACTGATAATACTATCCCGGATGTGTTTAGGTATCTTTGAATTTATATAAGTCGCAGTCTGTTCATCACTATTCCCGTTTTTTCTTTTACCGTTCATTTGCAACTGGTGCAGGGCAATATATTCCTGGTCCTGTGGAAATGAACTGATCCGGGCAATTTGCAGAAAATAATAGAAATTAACAGCAATAACCTCAATAACTGAAGCAATCAATATTGTGCCGAAAACAACAGTACGTGAATAATAGGATGTTCTTAAAAGGTACATCAGAATGGAGACTGAGCCAAGAATGATAAAATTGCAGAGAATCAGGTTCCCCAGTTTTCTTTTAAGGATAATTTCTTTAGGGAGATCAAATTTTTTAAAAAGGACAGAAATAACCATCCAGAGTGTGAGAAAAATGAAGAAGGAATTAAGAAGTCTTTCGACATAGGAAAAATCCTTGCCGGATTTGAACCAGATAATAAGAAAGAAAGATCCGGCAACTATTACCAGGTCAATAATAAAAAAAACAAGTCCCTTTTTTAGCTGTTTCTCCATAATTCAGGTGATAAAGCTATCAATTTTTTTTTAAACTCGGACCCCGAACTGAAGTCGGAGGCCGAGATATGGAAACTCGGAGCCCGAACTGAAGTCGGACTCCGAGGATTGTTTTAGTGCAGCAATGTTATATCTCCTGCTTTTGCAAATGGTTTGCCATTGGCATATTTACCTGTTACTTTCCAGACATATAAATCCTGCTTAGCAAGTT
>JAUVHQ010000245.1 GCA_030593185.1 Bacteroidota bacterium | reverse complement strand
ATATAAATCTATTTGTAGTATAAATCCCCTACAGGGAATAAAAGAAATTGAAAATTATTATGCTACAATAATAAATGCCCTACGGGCAATAAAGACATTAAGTTTCTTTAGCTGTATATTTTAGAACATAGCCTACAAACTAGTAACAAGTAACTAGTAACTTAAGTTAATTAAGGGACAATTAGTATAAGTGCAATTATGAGAAAAATCTCAGCCAATTATATATTCCCGGTTTCCTCCTCACCAATTAAAAACGGGATACTTATCCTTGATAACGATGGAAAAGTAAAAGATCTTATCGATCCGGGGAAAGATGCCGGAGAATTAGAAAACCTGGAAGTTTACAACGGTATACTTGTCCCTGGTTTTGTAAACACACACACGCATCTGGAATTATCTCATCTTAAAGGGAAAATTCCAACCGGAACAGGATTGCCCCGGTTCATTCATGAAATATCCAGACTCCGTGAAAATGAAAAAATAACCATAAGAGATGCGGCAGCTCAGGGAGTGAAGGAAATGGAAAGAAATGGTATTGTGGCTGCCGGTGATATTTCCAATACTGATATTAGTTTCCCACTTAAAGTGAATGGGAAAATCAGGTTTCACACTTTCGTGGAAGTGTTTGGTCTGAAGCCCAAAGAAGCAAAAGAAAAAGTAAGGGAGGGTATAACCTTTCTCAACCTTATAAAAGAAAAATTTTATCATCCTGCCTCATTGTCTCCTCATGCACCTTATTCTGTCAGCAGGGAACTTCTTGCTGAAATATCAAAATATATTAATACTAATCCTGCACCTGTTACATTCCATAACCAGGAATGTATGGAAGAGCTTGAAATGTTTTCTTATAATAAAGGAAAATTGAAATCAACCCTTGAAAAAACCGATCCGGATATGACAAAATGGGAATCCCCCGGAATAAGTTCCCTTTTTTGGATGCTCGGAAACCTTCCTGAAAAAATAAAAATACTTTCCGTTCATAATACATACACTCCGGCAAAAGATATTGAAACGGTATGTAAACGTGAACCTCCTGTTTACTGGACTCTTTGTCCCGGAGCAAACCTCTATATTGAAAAACGTATTCCCGATATCAATACGTTGTTACTATACACCAATAATATTACAATTGGTACTGATAGCCTGGCTTCTAACCATACACTGTCTGTTCTGGACGAATTAATAACCCTGCAAAAGCATTTCCCTGAAATACCGGTTGAAAAACTTATCAATTGGGGAACACTTAACGGTGCAAAGGCATTAAATATTGATAAAGAAATAGGTAGTTTTGAAACAGGTAAAAAACCGGGGATAAACCTGGTTTACGGACTGGATCTGCAAAATATGAAACTTACAAAAGAAACTAAAGTTAAACCAATTATGTAATCCGTAAAGTGTTGTTTTGATAATATAAACTAATATAAGAATTGGCAGTCGGCAGTCTATAGTCGGCAGTTGGCTATCGACAAAAATAAAGTTGAATACGATGAGCGTTATGTGTGGGATTAGGCTTTCGCCCTTTCAGGGTAAATTAGAACGTAGCAAAAGAATAACGTTATTAATAACGTAATTAATAACGTAATTAAATTTTCTATAAGACTTAAAGTGAACTATGCTTCGACTGTGCTCAGCATAAAAAGTTAAGTAAGGTGAGTGGTTTATTCATTTTATCATTTAATCATTTATCACCCTTGAGACCCGACCGAACCATACTGTTTTGCCCTCTTGACTGGGGTCTCGGACACGCCAGTCGAAGTGTATATTATATCCACAAACTTCTGGAAAAAGGGAACCGGGTTATTATTGCTGCCGATAATGCTCCTTTGTCCTTTTTAAGAAAAGAATTTCCTGATCTTGATTGGGTGCGCTTCCCGTCATATTACAGGATACGCTATTCACCCATCGTTCCCATGCCAATACTGGCACTGTTCCTCTTTCTGAAAATAATTACCGGGTCAGCCAGGGAACATATTTTTTTAAAAAAATTATTGAAGAGGCACAAGCCGGATATTGTTATCTCTGATAACCGGTTCGGGCTATGGAACAAAAATCATTTCACCGTTTATATTACTCACCAGGTTTGTATCCGGATGCCCGGATGGGTAAAATTTCTTGAAAAGCCCGTATATAAATTGCACAAACGGATAATTCAGAAATATGACCGCTGCTGGATCCCGGATAAGCAGGGACCTGATAATCTCTCGGGTGAGCTATCAGGAAAATTTCCGGTGCCTTCCAATGCATCTTTTACAGGTATCGCCTCCCGTTTCCTTCTGCCTGAAAACAGGTCGTCCAAAATAAGCAACTCTTATGATATTATTGTTATTCTCTCAGGCCCCGAACCACAGCGAACCATCCTTGAAGATAAACTTTTACTTATTCTTCAGGAGAGCGATAAAAAAGTGTTCTTTTTACGGGGAAAACCTGAAGATGCCAGGACAAAACCGGACAAAGACAACATAAAAATGGCAAACCATCTCTCCTCCGGGGAGATCAGTGTGTTATTATCTCAAGCCGGCAATATTATTTGCCGACCCGGTTATTCTATGCTGATGGATTTAGCCGCATTGAATAAAAAGGCGCTTCTTATTCCAACACCTGGACAAACGGAACAGGAATATCTTGCCTGTTATATGTTAAAATGTGGCAGGCATATTTCCCTTTCCCAAAACAATATCTCTGACATTTGGAGCAAGTTAAAGGAACTGGATGCTCTGAATCCGGAACCATACCCCCTGTTTGAGGAACAAGGCATATGTTTGTAATTCTGTGATGCAGTATTGCAGTGTTGCGGTGATGCAGGTATGAAGAGAGAAGAGTTCAAAGTTCAAGGTTGAAAGAGAAAAGCACAAGGTTTTTCATGTCCACTTTTAAGCATAGTAAGTATACGGATTTTGCGAACGCAGTGAAGCAATCTCTCCAGGCTTTTCGTAAAGCTCATGACGTTCTATTTATTTGGCATTCTGGTCGATTTAGGGAGATTGCTTCGTCGCTTCGCTCCTCGCAAAATCCTGTTTCACTATATAAAAGCGTGTTTTTTTCACTCTTCGCTCACTTCCCTTTTGCCTTTTCTTCTCCTCATCACCTCATTTCCCCATCACCCTATTCACTCATTACTCACCTTAAACTTTTAACTCTTCATTCTTCCCTTTTGCCTTTTGCCTTCTGCCTTTTGCCTTCTTTTCTCTTCCTTCATCTCTCACCTCTTCCTCTACTTACTTCTTACTTCCTCACTCTTCGACTTTTGACTTTTGACTTTTCTTCCCTCTTCACCTTTCTCTTCTTTGCGTCTCTGCGTCTCTGGGTCTCTGCGATTCATTTTTCATCCAATCATTAACACTCCACCTGCTACAATAAGTCCGGTAAAAAATCCGGAATATACCTGCGCCGGAGTATGTTTATTCAATTCCAGTCTTGCAAAACCTATTAATCCACTACACAGGATCAATCCCATCCAAATAGCTTTCATATCAACACCCAGATGCCATGATATACTTATGATCGCTCCTGTCAAACCGCCAATTCCAATCATATGAATGGAAATTTTCCACTTTAAAGACACAAACAGTGTAACCACAACTACTGAAAAAGAAGCGAGGAGATACATTTTTATCAAATCAGGTATCTGTAACCTGTTAAGCAGGTAAAATCCCAGATAATAAAATATACTATTCATCGTCAATGGGATTATCCGTTCACGCGAAGTGTCCATATGGATAGATTTGATAACCTTTTGAGTAAGATAAAAGGGTACAACGGACAAGGGAAGTATTATTGTATTGACAATGATAATTATAAGAACAATACGTTTTACCAGTCCGGGGAGATAGGACAGAACAGTACCTGAATTAAAAAGTATCAATATTCCATATACCGGCATAAACATTGGATGAAATATTATGGAAATAATCTTAGCGCTCAATTTTTGCATAGTATACGGGTTATGGGATGAAAGAGCAGAGAGCAAAGCGCAAAGAGCGAAGAGTAAAGAATAAAAGGTTATGAGCTTTTTGCATTGTAATTATTTA
>JAUVHQ010000303.1 GCA_030593185.1 Bacteroidota bacterium | reverse complement strand
TGAACATTATCCCTGTTTCTGTCAACAATCAGCAAAGCTATCTTAAATACAATCAGTATATTGAAGCTTCCGACTCATTATATCTGTATTTTGCGAATATCCGTGATTATAGATTAGAAGGTTCTAACGCACCTGTAGAATATATCAACGATAATATTAAAAGTATTATCTTAAACATCCGGAGAATTAAATTCCTGAAAGAAATAGAAAACAATATTTATTATGATGCGTTAAGTCGTAATAGATTTGAAATATATTAAAACCTGATAACTTATAAAAAAATGATAAGAACTTTAAATAAGAAAATACCCGCATTATTTATCAGCGTTATATTTTCATTTACAATATCGGCGCAGGATGAAGTAATTGACCGTATTGCAGGCGTTGTAGGAGATCAGATTATTTTGCAGTCTGATATTGAGAATCAGTATATACAACTCAAAGCACAAGGGTACAGAGGGAATGAGGAAAAAATTAAATGCAATATTTTTGAAGACCAGCTTGCCCAGAAATTATTACTTAACCAGGCAAAGGTTGACAGTATTGAAGTCACTGAAAGCCAGGTTGAAATGGAGCTAAACAGAAGATTACAAACCTTTATTAATCAAATAGGCTCTGAGAAACAACTGGAAGATTATTATAAAAAATCAATTCTGGAGATCAAGGAAGATTTTCGCGAATTAATCCGTAATCAGCTTCTTACAGAAGAAATGCAACGTAACATTGCAGGTGAGATCACAGTAACACCTTCAGAAGTTAAGAAGTTTTATAAACGTGCCCAAAAAGATTCCTTACCCCTTATCAATTCACAAATTGAAATTCGCCAGATTGTAAAAATCCCTCCGTTTTCTGAGGAAGCAAAATTGGAGGTAAGAGAAAAACTTCTCAACCTGCGTAAACGAATTATTAGCGGTGAAAGATTTTCAACACTGGCAGTGCTTTACTCGGAGGATAAAGGTACAGCAATTAAAGGTGGTGAATTAGGATATACCAATAAAGCAGATTTAGTTACCGAATTTGCCAATACAGCATTCAGTCTGAAAGAAGGTATTGTGTCAACTATTGTTGAAACAGAGTTTGGATATCATATTATTAAACTTATTGATCGCAGAAACGATCAGGTAAATGTGCGTCATATTCTGATGAAACCGAAAACCTCACCCGAGGCTAAACGGCAGGCAAAAAACTTTCTTGACAGCCTAAACCGGATCATTCGCACAGATAGTATCACTTTTAAAAATGCTGCCCGAAAATATTCTAATGATCCTGATTCAAGACTTAGCGGCGGAATTATATTAAACCCCAGAACCGGAGATACAAAGTTTGAAATGGACCAATTGGACAGGGAGATGTACTATGTAGTTAAAGATATGAAAACAGGTGAGATATCTGAACCTTTCGAAACAGTTGATGAAAAAGGGAACTTAGTTTACAAAATTGTATCTATAACTTCACGTTCTAAACCTCACACAGCAAATCTGGAAAATGATTATAAATTATTACAGGAACTCACAAAACAATCTAAACAACAAGAATTTTTCAGTAACTGGATTAATGATAAGCAAAGAAATACATACATCCGCATTGTTGATGATTATCAAACCTGTATATTTTCAAACAAGGGTTGGCTGGATTAGTAATGACTGTCAAAATAATCTTCTGAATTGTGACTAATCAGTACTTAAAGTAAGGTGAGTATGGTGAAGAAAAGGCAAAAGCTTGCCACGTGAAATGCGACAAAGGAGCATATTTCACTGTGGGCAAAGGGCAAAAGGCAAAAGTGAAGAGAGAAGAGCAAAGGGCAAAGAAGAGTGAACTCGTAACTCGTAACCCGTAACTCGTAACACTTTGGACATTTTAGATATTTTAGCATTATAGGCACTTAAGGCACTTTAAACTTTAGGCACTTCTTTATTTAGGCACTCTAGGCACTTTAAACTTTAGACACTATCTAATTGTAATACCGGATTTTTAATAATGAAAAACATAAATCGTTACATAGTTTTTGTTCTTGTAGTTATCTTCCCATTTACACAGGGTATGGCTCAGAAGAAAAAGACCGAGATCCAAATAATCCATTCCAATACACTTGAGTATAACGAAAAATTCGGACCTGATCTGAAAAAATTGATTGGAGAGGTAGAACTACAACATGAAGATGTATTTATGTATTGCGACAGCGCATATCTTTATAATAAACAAAACCTGGTGGAAGCTTTTAGTAATGTTTATATCCGTCGTGGAGATACTCTTCATCTTTATGGTGATTTTCTTCGGTATGAAGGGGAAGTGAAACTTGCCATAATCAGGTATAACGTAACACTTATTGATAATGAAGCTGAATTAAATACTGAATTTCTGGATTATGATTTGAACACAGATGTAGGATATTATTTTAATGGCGGTATTATTTTGTCAGACGAGAATACCCTTAGTAGTATCCAGGGTAACTACAACACAAAACAAAAAGAGTTTCACTTTAAAGACAGTGTAGTAATTGTAAATCCTGATTATACTATTTTTTCTGACACAATGAAATACAATACCGTTTCAGAAATTTCATATTTCTTTGGACCAACTGAAATAATTGGCGACAGCAGTTATCTTTACTGCGAAGATGGTTGGTATAATACAAAGACTGATATCAGTAACCTCAGAAAAAATGCCCTGGTAAAATCTAAGAATCAAACAGTTAAAGGAGATTCAATTTATTATGAGAAAATAAACGGATATGGAAAAGCCTATGGGAATGTTGAATTGACTGATACATTGAAAGATATAATTATTAGAGGAAATTTTTCAGAATATTTTGAACAGCCGGAAAGATTCTTTGTAACTGACAGTGCTGTATTTATTCAAATTACCAACACCGATAGTCTCTTTGTTCACGCTGATACGCTCAGGTCTTTTATGGATTCAACAGAAACATACCGTACAGTAAGTGCATATTACCATTGCAAAATATATAAGGATGATTTTCAGGCTAAATGCGATTCAATGGTTTATTCATTCCGGGATTCAGTTATCCACTTGTATAATGATCCCGTTCTGTGGTCAGAAAAAAATCAGTTAACCGCCGATTCTATTTTTATTTTTACAAAAAACGGGAGCGCTGATCATCTGGAAATGTACAATAGAGCATTCATTATTACACAGGAAGACAGTATTCGGTTCAATCAGATTAAA
>JAUVHQ010000065.1 GCA_030593185.1 Bacteroidota bacterium | reverse complement strand
ATAGAGAATTACCCAGATTATGGTAAGTTTTCGCCAGTTCTTTATTACTCTCAATCCGGTTTACCAATCCATTAAATTCACCGGCAGCTTCATCGAATTCTTCCTGCTTATACAGGGCATCGCCAAGATTGAAGTTTGCATCGAATGAACCGGCTTCTTCATTAATTGCCTTCCTGTATAAAACTTCCGATTCTTCAAATTGTTTATCTTCAAAATTCCTGTTTCCTTCGCGGATAAGTTTTTTTTCTGACTGTGCCAGTCCAACCATGTTACACATCAAGAATAAAATCATATATGCTCCAACTCGTTTCATTTTCTTATCTATATATCTTATTGAATAATTTATATTAATCAAATTGTAACTATTCAGTGTCTAAAGTACTTAGAGTGCCTAAAATTCAAAAGGCATAGAATGCTAAAATACCTACAATGTCCAAAGTTATAACTTCTTCTTAACTTTAGGCACTCGTAACTTTAGTTCACTTTAGGCACTTCTTAATTAAACAATTTTATCTCTTTAAGATACTTATTTTTTCTTTCCAGAAGGATAAAATCAAATAAAATTAATATCAATGCCAACCCGATCATATATTGAAACTTCTCATTATATTCAGAATATTTCCGGATATCCATCTCTTGTTTTTCCATAGCACTTATCTGATCAAACAGCATATTCAGTCCAAGCCGGCTATTTGTTGCACGGAAATAGCTTCCATTTCCGGCGGAAGTGATTTCACGGAGTATTTTCTCGTTCAGTTTTGTAATAACAGTATTTCCCTCCCTGTCTTTTCTGAATGAGCGCTGACCTCCTGAAAAGACCGGAATTGGAGTACCATCTGGTGTGCCCACACCAATTACATGTATAACAATTCCCTTTTCAGCCGCCTCTTTTGCCATTGAAACAGCATCATCTTCATGATCCTCACCATCGGTGATAATAATAAGAGCTTTACTTGCTTCGTTATCAGGACTAAAAGAATTCATACCCAAATCTATTGCTGAACCAATGGCAGTACCCTGTTTGGGAACAATCTGTGTATTGATGGATGAAAGGAACATTTTAGCCGATGCATAATCGTTTGTTATAGGTATCTGAACATATGCATCACCGGCAAATACTATCAACCCAATTTTATCATCAGCCAGTTTTTCAACAAGCCGTTCAATTGCCTGTTTTGCTTTTTCAAGTCTGTTTGGCTGAATATCTTCGGCAAGCATTGAATTAGAAACATCCAACGCAATTACTATTTCAATACCTTTCCTTTTAATCTCTTCAAGCTTTGAACCAAACTGCGGTCTTGCCATTCCAAGAATAATAAATACTAAAGCAAACAGGATAAAAAGAAATTTCACAACAGGACGGTTTACTGACAAGAAAGGCATAAGCTGATTTAAAATATCCGGGTCACCAAATCGTTTTAAAGATCTCTTTCTGATCTTCCTGCCTATAATAAATACAACTAACAATACCGGTATCAGTACCAGTAAATAAATGAATTCTATATTTTCAAAACGAAACATATAATTAAGTTAAAAGTTGAAAGCAAAAAGTTAAACGTAAGCGTTGAATTTTCAAAATAAACTATATTTAAGGCAAACCTCTGAGCAATGTATTACGCACCAGTACTTCGATGAATAATAATACACCTGCTATAATTACAAAAAGGAGGTATTCCTCACTTTTTTTCCTAAACTCTTTTACATCTATTTTTGACTTTTCCAGTTTATCAATTTCCTGATAAATTTGTTTAAGCTGGTTATTATCTGTCGCTCTGAAATACTTACCATTCGTTATTTCAGCAATATCCTTTAAAACTTCCTCATCGATCTCAACTTTCATATTCCGGTATTGCCTGCCATATGGAGTTTGTACAGGGTAAGGTGCCATTCCCCTTGATCCGACTCCTATGGTATAAACCCGGATATTGAATGACTGTGCAATTTCCGCAGCAGTAACAGGAGCAATTTCACCCATATTATTTACACCGTCAGTCATAAGAATTATCACTTTGCTTTTAGCTTTGCTGTCTTTCAACCTGTTTATTGCGGTTGCCAATCCCATTCCAATAGCTGTTCCATCTTCAATCATTCCGGTCTGGATATCACGCATCATATTAATAACAACAGCATGATCTGTAGTCAGCGGACACTGGGTAAAGCTTTCACCGCTAAATACGACTAACCCCATTCTGTCATCACTCCGACCGGAAATAAATTCCGTTGCAAGTTCTTTCGATGCCTCAAGGCGGTCGGGCTTAAAATCCCTGGCAAGCATACTACTTGAGATATCCAGTGACATAACAATATCAATCCCTTCAGTAGAAATATCTTCCCACTTATCAACCGACTGTGGTCTTGCCAGGGCGATGATAAGTAAAGCAACTGTCAGAACTCTGAATCCGAAAATAATATGCTGCAAGTAATGCTTATAAGTATGTGGTAAACTAATAAGATCCTCCAAAGCAGATATTTTCATACCTGCCCGGTTGGTTTTATTCTTCAGCACATACCAGGCAATTGCCGGGATAAGCAGAAAAAGCAGATAGAGAAACCCGGGATTCAAAAATAATATTTTGCTCATTCCCAACATGTATATAATCTATTATTTATATTGTTTTGTTCCAACATTACGCTATTGTTATACGTTAAAAGTTAAATGTTATACGTTTGTATCCCAAAGATATTTGCATTTTTCTTTACATCATCCTTTCAAAGAATTCAAGATTCAAAGTTCAAGGGAACACCATCTTAACCCGAACCCCGTAACTCTTTAACTTTTCGACTATTCGACTTCTTCGATCTTCAACACAGTTCTTTCTTTTTGATCATCCAGCTCTTTTTGCCATGTTTGTTTTGTTTCATTAACAAAAATATATGAATTAAGCAAAGCTGTTTCATTTTCATCAGGCAATGGTTTTGCTTTAGCAAATTTCACCATATCTGCTGAAAACAGAAGTATTTTTAGCTGCCCGAGCTGCGTATTATTATTAAATCCACTCTTTACCAATGCCTCTATTATTTCATTACTGGTTTGTTCCATAGCACTTGTTTGATATCTTCTTTCAATATATTTCCTGATAATGCAGGTTAATTCAGAATGATACAGCTTTATTTTTCCTTTCTGCCATAACTTATTCTCTTTCAGTTTGTCTAGTTCCCTTAAAGCAATAATATGAGGAGGCTCCTCAGGCTTTTTTATTTTAAATAACGGCTCCTGTTTTTTTCTCTTTTTAATGTAATAAACAATGATAAATACTAATAGTCCAACCAATACAGATCCAATTATCCATGGCAGGATTTCAGACAGAGTAATTGGCATTTTACGCGGTAATTTTATATCAAAAATTACTTCACTTGAATCAGAAGGAGCAATATCAACTCTTGAAACATGAAGGAATAAAGGTTGAGTTGCCCAGTTAGCTATAATGCTGTCCAGGTTATATTGAAAAACGAAAGGTGGAATATGGTGGTAACCACTATCGAAACAGGTTATTTTATATTCCCTTGATATTTCAAGCCGCTTATTTTCAAGGTGCAATGTATCAGGAGGTGTACGGTTAATTATTTCTATACTCCCTGTAATTGTGTCTGTAAACTCAGGGAACAAAACATTTATGCTGTCAGGTTGAATTATTTTTAATGAGAAGATAGTCTGGTCGCCGATAAGCAGACTATTTGAATCGATTTTTGCTTCAACTTCTACATTCTGCGCATATAAGCATCCACCGGACAACTGGAATAAGATCCCGGCAAGGGAAAATATTAATAATAAAATTGTACTATTTATTTTATACTTTTTCGACATAAAGTGTTATTCCGGATAATGAATCAATAATAAATGTTACTGGTTATTGGTTACTGGTTTATGGTCTCTTTGCAGTCTGCTTTCTTCATCTTAATTTAAACAATTTTATCAAAGGTTTAACATAGTCTTCATCAGTGGATATCATAGTTGTATCGACACCACATTTTGAGAATACTTCCAATGCTTTTTGATGTTTTTTATCCCACCAGCCGGCATACATATCTCTGATTCTTTTATTTGAAGTATCAATTATTTTTTCATAGCCCGATTCTGCATCAATAAGTTTTAGCATACCAACATCGGGAATTCCGGTTTCCCTTTTATCATAAATTTCTAATGCAGCAACATCATGTTTATTACTGGCAATCCTCAAGGGCTTCTCAAAATCAGGAGCAATAAAATCTGAGAGGATAAAAGCAGTACACCGCTTTTTAATCACATTTGTAAGATACCGCAGAGGTTCAGAAAGGTCAGTATTTTTATTTTCCGGTTGAAAATTAATCAACTCTCTTATCACGTGCAAAATATGCTTGCGTCCTTTTTGTGGCGAAATATATTTCTCAACTTTATTCGTGAAAAATATTACACCTATTTTGTCGTTATTATGTATTGCCGAGAACGAAAGTACAGCAGCGATCTCTGTGATCATATTTTTTTTCAACATCGACCGGCTCCCGAATTCTCTTGAACCACTAACATCGATCAGAAGCATTACGGTAAGTTCTCTTTCCTCTTCAAATATTTTTATATAAGGATGATTAAAACGAGCCGTTACATTCCAGTCGATACTTCTAATATCATCCCCATACTGATATTCCCGAACTTCGCTGAACGCCATTCCTCTTCCTTTAAAAGCACTATGGTATTCACCGGCAAATATCTGCCTGGATAATCCCCTGGTCTTTATTTCTATTTTCCGTACTCTCTTTAACAATTCAGTCGTTTCCACAAATTGTATGTTTTAATGTGTTACGGGGTTCGGGTTACGAGTTAAACTATTCACATTTTTCTTAACTTCATACACAGTGAAATATGCTCCTTCCCTGGTGAAATATTTTCGTGCCTAAAATTTCACCCTGATACAGTCATTCTTCCTTACGGGGCAGGCACGGCAAGTGTCGCATTTCACGTGGCAAGCATTCTATATTCGAAATTCAGTATTCATTATTTTCTTCGTTTTTCTTCTTCGCCCCCTCTCCTCTTCTCCTTTTTGCCCCCTCTCCCCGTCACTCTTTGCTCACCTCTCATCTCTCACCGCTCTTCTTCCTTCCTGCTATTTACTATTTACTGCTTACTTCTTCTAGTGACTAGTGTAAAATACCATTGTTCTTTCTTAAGGGTAATGGTATATTTTTCATTATTCATTTTTTCTATCCACTTATTTTCGTTTACCATTTGATACTTTTCATTAAGCATTCCCAGTGTTTCCTTCAGTTCACTGTAATCACACATCATCTTCGTATATGTACAGGTATCATTTTCAGAAAGGAAAAACAAAAAAGTTTTTGTTCCGAACCTGTTTTCAAACTTAAGGTAGTTATAATACTCATTTTTAATATCGTCATTCAGTCTGAATTCATTCTGAGTTTCTTTCATAATTTTTTTGACATCATCGCTGTGATACCCAACCAGGGTTTGGCTTTTCCCGGTTCCAGCTATTAAAAGCAGAAATGATATCAAAATAATTCTGTTCATGGAAACAGTCTTTTGTTAATTCTTTTAATCTTTCATTTTACCGGTTCAAATATCAGACCGTTATGGTACTTCTACAGTATTAAGAATTTCAGTTACAATATCCACCGATGTTACATTTTCAGCTTCGGCTTCATATGTAAGTCCAATCCTGTGACGAAGAACATCATTACAAATTGCCCTGACATCTTCGGGGATCACGTACCCTCTGCGTCTGATAAAGGCATAAGCTTTAGCAGCCATAGCAAGGTAGATACTTGCCCTTGGTGATCCTCCATAATTGATCATATTTTTAAATACCGGCAGTTTGTATTCTTCCGGAAATCTTGTTGCAAAAACTATATCAAGGATATATTGTTCAATTTTTTCATCCATATATACATCCTTCACAACATCCCTGGCTTTCAGAATATCAGAAGGATCAAGAATAGTATTTGCCATGGGGAATACTTTTTCAAGGTTTTCCCTTATAATCATTTTTTCTTCATTTTTTTTAGGGTAATCTATTACCACTTTAAGCATAAACCTGTCAACCTGGGCTTCCGGCAACGGATAAGTACCTTCCTGTTCAATAGGATTCTGAGTTGCCAAAACAAGGAAGGGTTCTTCGAGGGGATAGGTTTCAGATCCAATTGTAACCTGTCTTTCCTGCATTGCTTCAAGAAGTGCACTTTGAACTTTAGCAGGAGAACGGTTTATTTCATCAGCAAGAATAAAATTGGAAAATACAGGACCCTTTTTAACTATAAATTCTTCTTTTCTCTGACTGTAGATCATAGTACCAAGTAAATCGGCAGGCAGCAGGTCGGGAGTAAATTGAATTCTGTTAAATTTTGCCTTAATAGTTTTAGCCAATGTGGTAATTGCCAGGGTTTTAGCCAGACCTGGCACACCTTCAATAAGTATATGTCCGTTGGATAACAATCCGATCAGCAATCCGTCCAGCAAATGTTTTTGCCCGATAATTACTTTGCTCATCTCGGTTTTTATCATTTCAACGAAAGCACTCTCCTTTTCGATTCGCTCATTTAACTCTTTAATATTAATAGTATTGCTCATAGGTTATTAAATTTTTGTATCAGAATTATAATGTTTATGACTTGATAATGTCTAATTTCATTATACTTTATATTTATAAGTCAGCAATCTTCAGTCGGCAGTCGGCAATCTGAAGAATGGGCTATTTTTACTTTTTAGTACCGATTTATCGGGAATGTGATTAAGTATATGTTATAATTGTTTGATTATTATTATTAACTTTTTGGTTGACTGTGGACTGCTGACTATTAACTAATTATTTATGAAACATGAAAATTAAGGTTTTTTTTAATTAACACTGTGAAATAAATCAAAGATTTATTGCGAAGTAATATTTCACAGGGTAAATTTGTGAAACTATGTTCTATCAGAATTTCACAAATTTAATATCGTTTATACATTATCAAAAGAAACAGGAAACTTTTCCTTTATAAAAACGTTTACAAATTTCATTAAAAATCCTGTATTTTCGTGTTAAAAAAAGTTAAAAGATAAGCTGGTTACTGGTTTTTTGTACTTTGCTATTCTTTCTTCACTTTTGCCTTCTGCCTTTTTATTTGACACTAACTACTCACCTCTCACAGTTCTCTACCTGTTATGTACGTTCTATATTTTTTACTCACGGGGTAACTTGAAGTCATCCGTGAGTTTTTTTAAAGAATATTGGAAAATTTCCTCAAAAAATATTAATCTTGGTGTTTATTCATAAAATAAACCGTCATGCAAAAGGAAACTCTCTGCAGGTATTTCATTTACTTATCATACAACGGTACCCGCTATCATGGCTGGCAGGTGCAATCCAATGCGCTTTCAGTTCAGGAAACGCTGAACAATGCCCTTTCAACAATGCTGCAGGAAGAAATTGAAACTGTTGGTGCGGGAAGGACTGACACCGGTGTACATGCAAGCTTCTTTACGGCGCATTTTGAGTCATCAAATAATAAACTTGACAAGGATGAAAAATGGGTTTACAAACTGAACGGTATTCTTCCGGATGACATTGCAATTAACAAAATAGCCAGAGTATCCCCGGATGCCAATGCACGATTTAATGCACTAAGTAGAACTTATAAATACTATATCAGTAAAAAGAAAGATCCGTTCAACCGGGAATTTTCTTATCATTTATATGGTATGCTTGATGTTAACAAAATGAATAAAGCCTCTCTTCTCCTTTATGATTACATTAATTTTACGAGTTTCTCGAAACTTCATACTGATGTTAAAACCAATAACTGCAGAGTGTCCCTGGTAAAGTGGGAACAAGCCGGTAATCAGATAATATTTACTATTAAAGCCGACCGCTTTCTGAGAAATATGGTAAGGGCAATTGTAGGGACCTTGCTGGAGGTAGGACGTGGAAAATTGGGGATCGATGAATTCAAAAAGATCATTGAATCAAAAGACAGGTCGCAAGCATCTGCTTCGGCACCTGCTCATGGCTTGTTTCTGATAAACATTGAATATCCAAAAGAAATTGCCGGTTAATGAAAATCCTTCTCTATTGTTTCTTTGAACTGTTCCTGCACTTTCTGTGCTTCTTTGATAATTGCATGTTTCTTAAAGGGTAATAATGTTTTTGAAAAAAAATCTGTGCCTTGTGCTTTATTCTCAGTAATAACAATCGTTGAACTTCCATCAGGAACAAACTTAACAATAGAATGCATAGTTAAACCATCTCTGGTAATGTTAAATTCAATAAGCTTGTTCCATTCAATTTTCTTAATCTCCTGTATAGCAATACTTTGTTTTCCGTTATTACTAAATATCAATCTGAACTTTGCACCTTTAGCTAACATCATTCCTCCCATAAACTCAACTTTCTCTAACCCGGTCATCCATTTTTTCATCTTTTGCGTATCCAGAAAGCTCATAAATACTTTTTGAACAGGTATATCAATTTCAACTTTGGTATCAATATTTATTACAGGGAACAATCTTGAGATCAGCACTATACATATAGCAATAATTACAATTGTCCCGGTAATGTATTTTAGAATTTTTATCCGTTTCATATTTATTGACCTATTATCCGGAATTCCATATTTTCCACGATTCTTCCGCCTGATTCTTAAGCATAAGTAAACCGTTCATTGTTGCAGCTCCATTTTGTTTACCGGCTTTCATAAATTGTGTTTCAATTGGATTATAAACCAGATCGTATAACAAGTGTTTTTCTGTAAGAGCTTTATATGAAATATCAGGGAGTGAATCAATGTTTGGGTACATACCAAGAGGTGTAGTATTAATTATCAATGTATTGTTACTGATTGTATCCCCGGTAATATCAGTATAAGCAATACAATATTTCTTACGGGTCCGTGATACAAGCTGAAAACCGATATTCAACTTTTTAAGTCCACAAACAACAGCTTTTGAAGCCCCACCTGTACCAAGAACAAGTGCATTCTTATGTTTTCTTGAAATATCAACCGGTAATGATCGAATAAAACCAATTATATCGGTATTATAACCTTTTAAGAATATCTTATTTTCCTTTCGTGAAATATTAATTGTATTTACTGCTCCGGCTTTATTAGCTTCAGGATCAATATCATCAAGAAACGGGATCACCTGCTCTTTATAGGGTATAGTTACATTAAGTCCACAAATTTCCGGATTATCAATAACAAGTGGCATTATTTCCCCAATACTTTGCAATGGAAAATTCAGATATTCTATACCGCCAATCTTTTCTTTTCTGAATTTTTCCGCAAAATACTTTTCAGAAAATGAATGTGTTAATGGAAATCCTATGAGGCCGTATTGTTTCATAACTGGTTACTGGTTTCTGGTTGCTTGTAACTGGTTGCTGAACTCTTTATTCTTCCTTACTCACCCATACTGACGCTTCCTACGGTCGGTCAGCACAGGCTCAACTACTT
>JAUVHQ010000349.1 GCA_030593185.1 Bacteroidota bacterium | reverse complement strand
AATAGTTTTTGTCAGGAAATTTTTTTGTGTATTTTTACTTAAAACAGTTAAGATTGTTACCATGGAAGATAAAATGAAAAAATTCGAAATCAGTGAGAACCTTCAGAAGTCGGTTATGAATATTATGTTTGTGATGCAGGAGAATTACAGTCATTATGCGGAATATAGGACAATAATGATGAATCTGACTACAGTTTCAAAAGAGTTAAACCTTATAAGGATAAAGGAGATAACCGGCGAACTTGAGGCATCTCAAGGCAAAACAAAAAATGTAGCCGGAGGGAATTAGTTAATACAGGTGGACTTTTCCCGTTTTATACCTCTTTCTTTTTACATAGCATTAAACCATCTCTGACCGGGAGGATTACATTTTCAGTCCGGATATCAATGTGCACGAGTTCATTAAACTCCATGATCCCTTTAGTAAAAGGATCATTTTTATATTCAGGATCAGTTACTTTGCCACCCCATAGAACATTGTCAGCAATTATAAATCCTCCGGGCCTGACTTTTTCAAAAACAAGATTATAATATGCTGAGTATTCCCGTTTATCCCCGTCAATAAAAACAAGATCATAAGACCCGGGTAATTCTTTTACAAGATCAAGTGCATTACCGATATGAAGGTTGATTTGTTTTTCAACACCGGCTTTTTTAAAATATGAAAGGATAAAACCTTCTAATTCATCATTTATTTCGATGGTATCCAGACAGCCGTTTTTTTTTAATCCCCTTGCAAGGCATATAGCTGAATATCCGGTAAAAGTGCCTATTTCCAGGATCTTTTCGGGAGCGATCATATTGCTTATCATGGTGAGAATTGCACCCTGCAAATGCCCGGACACCATGTTGGGATTAACAAATTTAATATGAGTCTTTCTGTATAGATCTGCAAGAACTTCATCCTCACCCCGGGTGTGAGCAAGAATATATTTCTCCAGGTTTTTGTCAAACATTATTACTATTTGTAAGCAAGCATTGAAAGTTGATCGGTATCCAGTATTTCATTAGCAATCTCCATCAATCCCGAAGCAGTTATAGCTTCAATTTTCCAGCTGATCTCTTCAGGTGTTTCAACCTTTCCGTAAACCAGAAAGCTTTTACCGATGGCGAGCATCAGGTTTTCGTTGATCTCTGATGACCGCATTAACTGTCCCGTGAGTTGTCTTTTAGCCCGTGCCAATTGAATTTGCCCAAGTTTTTTGGTTTTTAATTTGTCAAACTCTTTATATGTAAGACTTATGCTTTTTTCCAGGTTCTTTCTGTCTGTTCCAAAATATATACTTAGCACACCGGTATCAAAGTATGGGGAATAATTAGATTCTATATTATAAGCATATCCGTTTTTTTCCCTGAGTGAAAGGTTTAACCTGGAATTCAATCCCTGTCCTCCTAAAATATTATTTAGCAGATGCAAATCGGTGCGGCGTTTATCATTCAGATCATAAGCCCTGTTCCCGATGATGCAATGTGATTGATAAGTGTCTTTATCAATTATTTTTATTTCAGGATGGTAATATCCGGCTTTTTTTCTCTGCCAGGTTCTATAAGCGGTAGGTACATTAATAAAATATTTTTCAAAATATTTCACCAGCCGTGGAAAGGATAAATTTCCAACTGAACAAACAATTATCTGGTCGGTATTATAGTGTTGCTGAATAAACCGGTTGAGAGTATTCTTACTAAGCTTTCTTAATTTTTCGGGTGTGCCCAGAATGCTTCTTCCGATTGGTGCATTCTCGTAGATAAGCTCCTCGAAATCGTCAAATATCTGTTCGCCTGGCTGGTCAAGGTATGAATTGATCTCTTCAATTATCACCTCTTTCTCCTTCTCAAGTTCCCGTTCAGGGAAAGAGGAATTAAAAACAATATCACTTAACAGTTCAAAAGCTCTCTGGTAATCTTTTTTCATGAAAGAGGCATAGATGCATGTTTCCTCTTTGCTGGTATAAGCATTTAATTCACCACCCACATCTTCCAGCCGGCTTAGTACATGAAAAGCTTTTCGTTTTTTTGTTCCTTTAAAGATCATATGCTCAATAAAATGAGCTATTCCATGTTCTTCTTTATGCTCATCCCGCGAACCGGTATTAATAATTATACCTGCATGAGCTACAGATGATTTAACCGGTTTATGAATTAGTTTTATTCCGTTGGAGAGAATATATGTTTGATATTCCATTGAGTCCTTTCTTCACTTTATCACTTTGCAAAGATATCATAATGTTTGGAATTAATCAGTCGGCAGTCAACAGTCCACAATTGACAAAAATGCAAAGTATAATGAGATTAACCATTTTAGTCATTTCAAACTTAAGACACTGAATAGTTACTAATGTTTATGAAAAATGGTAATAGAAAGATCATGGTTTTTCCCGGTAATGTATCTTTTACCGGGAATATTGGAATTTCATGGATCGAAAAATTAGCAATTGGGGAGTATTATAAATAATTTTTTTTTGAAATAAGGGATTTTTGCCGTATAATTGCACTCCGAAAATAGAGGTGCCATAGCTTAGTAGAGCACAGTACCGGTAAAGACTTAGAATTAGTAGATTTTTTATATATTATTTGGTGCCATAGCTCAGTTGGTAGAGCAC
>JAUVHQ010000074.1 GCA_030593185.1 Bacteroidota bacterium | reverse complement strand
CTGATATTTATATCTTTGAAGCTATTGTATTCTCTGAAAAGGATCTGAAGCAATGATTCATTATTATTCGCTATTGCTCATGAGATCACTTCGTTAAGTTCCTTGTTCGATATTCGTTATTCAAATAAATAACCATTTTATAAAAATGTCCACCCCCTACCCTCTTATACCAATTGGAGTTATCGCCCTGATATTGTATCTGTTAAGTTTTACTATATCAAGAATAGGTTTAATAAGAACTGTTACTCACAGGAAGATATGGAATGTCCTGCTGGGTTTGTCGTTTTTTGGTACTGCTTTCCTTGGTATTATCATGGCTGTCCGGATCAATTACAAGCTGGATATTCCATGGGTTGATCAAATAACCATACTCCATGTTGATTTTGGCATAAGCATGGTGATGATAGCAATATTTCACTTCACGTGGCATATTAAATACTATATGGATATTTTCAGGAGAAAAATAAATAAGGCAGAAAAACAGGATAACCTGAAATACAGCAATAACTTATGGCTTGCCGCGACAGGAACTAAAGGTTTTTCTATATCATTAATAGTGTTAGGGATTACCTCACTGGTAACCCAGATAATTATCCTACGGGAGTTTCTGTCTGTTTTTATGGGTAATGAACTGGTAATTGGTATTATCCTTGCCAACTGGATGCTGATTACGGGATTTGGATCGTATTTGGGAAGGTTTATGAATCGAATCAAAGATCCTGTTCGTATATCATTCATTACACAGATCGGTATGGGGATACTCCCATTCCTTACAGTCTTTTTGCTTAATTATTTGAGAAACTCTGTTTTCTTGCCCGGTAGTCTTGTTGGGGTTTTTGAAATATTTGCCGCATCATTGATCTTGCTACTTCCTTTTTGCTTGCTATCAGGGTTTCTATTTACTTTTCTTACTTCCGGACTTTCCTCTGTTCACAAAAGTAAACGCATTGATATTGCTTACGCACTGGAATCTTCAGGAAGTCTTATTGGTGGAATATTGTTCAGCTTTATTCTTGTATTCCTGATAACACCCTTCCAGATACTAACCATTTTGCTTGTTTTGAATCTTTTCATTGCTTTTTGGGTCAATTTACATTACAGGAAAACCATTTTAATAATACTATCCCTTATCATAATAATGCTGGTTTCCGGATTTACATTTCTTACCCCTTTCGACAGGTTTGTTAAAGGGTTTCTCTATCCAAACCAGGAGATTGTATTCCTAAAAGAAACACCTTATGGAAATCTGGCAGTTACAAAAACCGGTGAACAGCATAATTTTTATGAAAACCAGGTCTTATTGTTTAATACCTTGAATTTTATTGCCAATGAAGAAGCTGTTCATTATGCAATGGTGCAGCATGAGAATCCGCAAAATATACTGGTGATATCAGGAGGAGTATCCGGAATGATGCAGGAGATTATGAAATACCCTGCTGTAAAAAATGTTGATTATGTTGAAATTAATCCATGGCTGGTAAAGACAGGTGAGAAATATTATGACAAATTGAAAGACAATAGAATACATGTCCATAACAAAGATGTCAGGTTGTTTCTTAAAAGTCATCGGGGTCCATATGACATTATTCTGGCAAACCTGCCTCCACCATCAACTGCCCATTTGAACAGATATTATTCAATAGAATTTTTTCGCCAGCTTGAATCCTGTTTGTCAGATACCGGTGTTTTATCAATTGATCTTCCTTCCACAGGTAATTATGCAGATGAGGAAGCAAATATTGTAAATTCGTTGATATTTAATACTCTAAAACAAGTTTTTAGAAATGTGATATTGATCCCGGGTGAAAAAAACTTTTACGTGGCATCAAATAATGTTGTTGGTTTTGATATTACCGGTAAAATTGAAGAAAAGGGTATTGAAAACCGGTATGTTAACCAGTATTATCTTGACGACAACCTGCTTAAGGACCGGAGTAATTTCTTTATGAATCAATTAGATAAAGATGCCGGTATTAACAGGGACTTTGAACCTTCTGCCTATTTTCACCAGATATCTTCCTGGCTAAGCTACTATCAGCTTAATATGTGGGTATTTGGCGGAGTTGTATTGATATTGATGCTATTATTAATGAGTCGTTTAAATATTATTCAGGCAGGCATGTTTACCGGAGGTTTTGCTGCTTCATCATCGGAAGTGATCCTGCTTATTGCTTTTCAGATAATTTATGGATACGTGTACCTTATGTCCGGTATTATTATCGCCGTTTTTATGGGTGGTCTTACTCTTGGGGCATTAACCGGTCGCAGAATAATTAAAGCTCCCGGACCGGTAAGTTACAGTTGTAATCAATTAGCAATCGGGGTATTTGCACTATCATTGCCACTGTTTATTAATGTTGCAAAACCCTTTACCGGTCACCCGTTTATTGTTCATTTTATCTTTTTTATTCTGATGATTGTCATCTCCTTCCTGGTCGGAACTTTGTTTTCTATGGGCAGCCGTATACAGAAAGGGAATGTTCCTGCTGTTACTTCCGGTATCTATAGCGCTGATCTGGCTGGTTCAGCATTCGGAGCCCTGATAGTGTCTGCTTTTCTTATACCCCTTATCGGACTGGTTAAAGTTTCAATTGTAGTGGGACTGTTTAATATTTTATTCGCCGGTTTAACATGGATGAACAGGAAGAAGTTGTGAGTAGTGAATTGTGTAGCAGTGTTGTTGTGATGCTGTGATGCAGTGAAGCAATGTGAGGCTGTTAGAAATTCATAAATATAATTACGTTATTAATAACGTAATTAATAACGTAATTATATTGTCAAACAAAAAGCATAACAGCAATACTAAACTTCCTGTTTTGTGCAATGGGGCACTCAAAAGAAAAGTAAGTAGTAGGAAGCTGGAAGAAGTTATGAGTTTTTTGTAATTTTATGCTGATTGGATACATCTGTAACGAAGAATTTGAAAATTAAAGGAGATCAGGAATGAAAGAGTCGAAAAAGAAGATCAGTAAAAGACAATTTGTTAAATATACGCTGGCAGGTATAGGTGGCATTGCCTGTGCTCCAATAACCGGTTTGTTTGGGAAGAATCCGGTTTCAGCAATAGCTAATCCTCCTGAAAAACTGTGGAAATGGAGTCGTGAGGCAATGTATTATACTACCACTCCTCGGGGATTAAAATGTTTACGATGCCCTAATGAATGCACAATAAAAGAGGGTGAGCTGGGCGATTGCCACAATCATCTAAACTATAATGGCAAATTATACACTATAGCATATGGAAATCCATGTGCGGTGCATATTGATCCGATAGAAAAAAAACCACTAATGCATTTTTTACCCGAAAGCAGGGCTTTCTCAATTGCAACTGCCGGCTGTAATCTTGCATGCCTCAACTGCCAGAACTGGTCTATATCACAGAAAAGTCCGCGTGAAACCCGGAATTTTGACCTGATGCCGGATAAAGTTGTTGAAGCAGCTATCGAAAGCGACTGTGAATCAATAGCATATACGTATTCTGAACCTATTACATTTTATGAATACGTTTACGATACTGCAATATTAGCACGTAATGCCGGAATTAAAAATGTAATGGTTTCAGCAGGGTATATAAATGAAGAGCCCCTGAGGAAACTTGCCCGTGTTATTGATGCTGCCAATATTGACCTTAAGTCGTTTAAAAACAGTATATACCTGAAGTTAAATGCAGGAAAACTTGAACCTATACTCCGTACTCTTAAGATTTTGAATGAGGAGGGTGTATGGTTAGAAATTACAAATCTTGTTATCCCGGGTTGGACCGATGATTTTGATATGATTAGGGAAATGTGCGATTGGCTTTACAAAAATGGATTTGCTGATAATCCATTGCATTTCAGCCGTTTTCAGCCATTATATAAACTAACACAACTACCTCCTACTCCGCTGGCAACTCTAACTAAGGCAAGGAAAATTGCACTGGATGCAGGAATCAAATATGTTTATATTGGTAATGTTCCGGGAACAGAAGCCGAGAATACTCTCTGCCCTGATTGTCATAAAACTCTAATTAAACGACGTGGTTACAGGATTCTGTCTAATAATGTTAAAAACGGGAAGTGCGAGTATTGCGATGAACCCATTGCTGGAGTATGGGAATAAAATAGCCCACTTCATAAGATTCAGTTATACAATTGATTACATGGAATATAGCGCCAAATCAATTATCGTTAAAGTAGTATTCCCTCCTTCCAGCCTATTGTCACCAGCTTAATCTTCTCAGGATCGGCATTACCAAGTTTATGACGTGTGTCAGCTAGCAAAATATGCTTTGCCGGAGGATTTAATGGCCGTTCTTCACCGAAATATTCCTTTCTCTTATTCTCCAGTATCCTTACTCCTACTGAATCAACGGCAACAGGGTCGAATCCAACGAGCAGACCATAGTAATTCCATGTATATTCTTTGTTAAAGTGATGTGGTCCGGTGCCATGAAAAAGAGGCGTTAACATTACAAGTATATTAAGTCTTGTTTTACCTGCAGCCTCCGGTAATTTCCAGAGTTTAGCAAGATCGGCACATGTATCGGGGTGGTATGTCCAGGGTTTTCTAGTAAACACTATATAATTCTTTATCAGAGTTCCAACACCTGACCAATTGTGGGTACGTAACGGACGAACATTTATCAGTGCCGTGCTTTTTTGAAAAACAGGATCTTTGAGTATTCTCCTGTCTCTGACACTAATGTTTTGCTCCCGGACACCAGCATCTGAAAGCCTTTCTTTCAGGATCTCTTCCAGAACTTCCGGGGTAGGCAGATGGCTCCACTCGTTGCTTTTTATTCCAACAATATCATCCGGTTTAATTATGCTTTTCCAGGCATCTGATGAATTATTGATTCCGGTTAAGGCTGTAATCGCCTTGTCCATCATATCTGACAAAATCCTTTTGTCCGGATTGCCGTCATTTTTAAGGACTTGCTTATCACGTATAAGGATCACTTCAGACTTATCTGTCTCTTTTGCAAACAGTTTTCCAGGAAATTGAAGGAAAAAATAGCCAGCTAAAGATGTAAGGAATGATAATTTCAGCCAATCTCTTCTTGAATGTTTCATTTCGGTTAGATTTTAATTATTGTTATATGTTATAAATCTTATCCAGAAGCGTTATAGTGAAGTCTTTATCCGGTGCATCGAACACTGCTGTAAACAATTTTCCACTAAGCCGGCTGCTCAACCACCTGCCATTTATATCTTTGGTAATCAGTCCATTCTCAGGATTTGGAAAAAAATATTTCGTAAAAGAATTAAAACCCAGACGGGCTGTATGTTCATCAGGGTATTGCACCAATAGCAGCATGGCACGTTTCCGGGTAGTTTCGTATTTTGCCCAAACGGATCTTGTTTCTTTGGTGATATTCAGATAGTTATCTTCAAAGAGCCAGGCAAAATAGTTAAGCCATACCGGGTGGTGAAAATAGGTCACACTTTCAGCAACAAGATTATCCTCAGGTAGCAATTTGACCACACCGGGTATCTTTCCTTCTCCTGGAATAGATGAATCAATAATTTTGGCAATGCCATGAATAGCTTTTGTAACTTCATCCGTTTCAGATTGTGAAATAACCGATACATAATACATGTCTTTCCAGAACAAAACCGCCCCTATCAATGTTTGGGACCCTTGTCCGAAGTTATTCTCAATTTTCTCACGCGAATGTGTATATACACCATAAGCATTCCGGGGTTTGATCATATCAAAAATATCCACCCGGATTTCCGGTTGTCCTGGTTTAATGTAATTTCTACTGATAACTTTATTAAAGCCGTAAGATAAATAGAGTTCGGCTCCACCATCTATATAATTGTAGAGTGATTCATTATCATAGAAATTATCTTTATTTGCCGTTTTCCAACCTGAATGTTCTGTAGGAAGCAATTCGGTTAACGATTTTGAGTTCATGTTAATCAGTATTATTGCTGAATAAATATAAAACATTTCCTGTTCAATATCAAAGATTGAGTCCGCTCCGAAAAGTCAAAAAAAAGAAAATGCCACTAAAACACCCTGATACAGTCGTTCCTTCTTACAGGGCAGGCTAAGTAACTTAGATTCACAAAGGGTTTATTTTCATTGCTTTAACTTTTGTGTATCTTTGTGTTTTTGTGTCTTTGTGGCAAGAATAATACTTATCGGAGTGGGCTCAAGATTAAAATAGTAACAGGTTTTAAAAAAAGCTTGCAATCATCCAGTTTTCGGATGTAATTGCTAACTTTGGCTTCCTTATGCTGAAGATAAACGATAAATGGACCTTTTTAATAAAGAACCTGCTTAAAGGGATTTTCTGGCTTGTCCTTATCCTGGTGGTTTTTATACTGATTAAGAATGAGATTGATCTGAAATCTTCTTCTACAATAGATTCAATTCGGGATAAGCCAATATTAGTTCTTCTTATCTATATTTTTTCAGAAGTTGCTTTCGGGATCATTCCCCCGGAGTTTTTTATGATCTGGTCTCTTCAATACACTGATCCTTTACATTATGGTTTTATTGTATTATTACTTGCTGTTATCTCCTATATGGCAGGTGTATTAGGTTACTGGATTGGAGTATTCTTTAACAAGACAAAGTGGTATAAATATCTTCACGAAAAGCTTTTATATAAATACCAGGGAGTAGTAAACCGGTTTGGTATTTATTTAATTGCTATTGCCAGCATGACACCAATACCTTTCTCCGCTATTTGTATGATAGTTGGGAGTGCAAGGTTTCCATTCCGGAAACTTTTATTATATGGCTGCATAAGATTCCTTAGGTTTGGAATATATTCATTTCTTATTTGGCAGGCGAATATAATTGGGTGATAGTGTGTTGCAGTGAAGAAAAAAAAGACCGCAAAGATCGCAAAGAAGGCGCAAAGTTCGCGTATAAATATTTGTTCTTTGCGTTCTTAGCGCATCCTTAGCGTACTTGGCGGTTAATTCTTTAAAATATTATCGCAGTGTTCCTGTGATGCGGTGATACAAGTTAAGAACACGTATAACATTTAACTCTTAACTTATAACTTTTAACTTTTTTTAGTCATTTTACCATTTGACTTTACTCTTCGTAAAAAAACCTGGAAACAAATGAAACAGGTATTTCTTCAAAATAACGGTTTGAGGGATGAATATTTTCAGGAGCATTTGACAGGATTTCGTTAGGTGATTTTTCCTTTTCGTTTCTTAACCTGTCAAAAAAAGTTCCGGAAGTCATATCCCGGTCTGTTTTTTTTCTTGAATCAGAAAAAACATAAAGATCTTTTTTAAAGTGTTTGCATGCAAGTGCAATGAGCATACTGCCTGTTTTATTTACAAAACTATTTTCAAAAATGGCATCTGCTCCCAGTATAGCACAATCAATTGCCGGTATATGCAAACTAACTGATGAATCGGTTATCAATGTAATATTCAGTTTTTTCCTGGCAAGGAACTTTGCCTGAAGTATACCTTCTTTTACGGGATATGATACAGTTTGGATGATGTCAGGACAAATATCCTGTTTACATAAAATGCCGAAAACAGATCTGATAGTAAAACTATTACTATGCAAAAGAACTTTTTTATTCTTCAAATCAAGATTACCAATAACAGATGCTGCTATTCTGTCATTAACATCTTTCCATTTACTTTTATATGATAACAGGAACTGCGACATTTCTTTCATTATATCATTGGTCGGGAATCGGTATCCTTCAAGTACTTTCAGCCTGTTATTGAATGCCCTGTAAAAATGAAAATATATTAAAAAACCCGAGAAACCGTCAATTAGCCGGTTCAGAATATTCTTCAGATCCTGTATAGAATACTTGTCCGCATCATTATGATACTCCTCCAGCAGATCCAGTAGTTTAGCAAGAAGTGCTGATGAGCCTGAACGGTTGTCACTCAACAATTTATCTATTTCTTTGTAAAGATTCATATAATATTTTTCGACATAAATGTAAGAATTTAGATTATTCTTTGTACATTCCTGAAAATATATAATTGACAAAATTTGTACAAACTTAGTTCTAACATTTCCACAGATTCGGCCGGATTCAAGGAGAAAAGAGAAGCGAATTTAAAATTACTTGAAGAATATAAAAAGAAAATTCGTGAGATTCAGGAGGGTGGAGGGAAAAATGCCATTGATAAACACAGGTCGAGAGGTAAATTGCTTGCACGTGAAAGGATAGATCTGTTAATTGATCCGGATACCCCTTTCCTGGAGCTTTCGGCAATGGCAGCTTACAACCAGTATGATAATAAGTTCCCATCAGCAGGAATTGTTACAGGAATAGGTGTTATCCATGGCAGGGAGTCTATAATTGTGGCTAATGACGCTACAGTGAAAGGTGGAACATATATATCTGAAACCATCAAGAAACATCTCCGTGCTCAGGAGATTGCCATGGAAAACCGCTTACCATGTGTCTACATGGTAGATTCAGGCGGAGTCTTTTTACCTGATCAGGCAAAAGTTTTTCCTGACAAATATGATTTCGGCAGGATTTTCTTTAACCAGGCAAGATTGTCGGCAGAAGGAATACCTCAATTATCTATTGTTATGGGATCCTGCACTGCCGGTGGAGCTTATGTTCCTGCTATGAGTGATGAGACAATTATTGTGAAAAAGCAGGGAACAATATTTATAGGTGGTCCTCCATTGGTAAAGGCTGCTACCGGTGAAGAAGTTACTGCTGAAGAGCTTGGTGGTGCTGATGTTCATACTTCAGCTTCAGGTGTCTCTGATCATTTTGCTGAAAATGATAAGCATGCCATTCAAATCTGCAGAAATATTTTTGAAACACTTCCACTCCCTGAAAGACAAACTCTTGATCTTGCTCCAATTGAAGAACCTGCATACGATCCTGAAGAATTGTATGGAATAGCCCCTATCGATATAAAGCAATCTGTCGATTCAAAAGAAATTATTATGCGGATGGTTGATGG
>JAUVHQ010000247.1 GCA_030593185.1 Bacteroidota bacterium | reverse complement strand
CCGAGATGCTCAAAAATATTGACGTCCTTGTATATGATATTCAGGATATAGGATGCCGGTCGTATACCTTTATCAGTACTATGGGTTATGCCATGGAAGCTGCGGCTGAAAATAATATCAATTTTGTTGTGCTCGACAGACCAAACCCATTGGGAGGCTGTAAAATAGAGGGTCCTGTTGTAGAGAAAGGATATTTTTCAATGGTCAGCGCTTTCACGATTCCTTATGTTTATGGGTTGACATGCGGCGAACTGGCAAATTTATTAAACAAAGAAAAATTATTGGCAGGTAAGAAATCTTGTAAATTAATTGTAGTACCAATGAAAGGCTGGAAGCGGAAAATGAAATTTGAAGATACCGGACTGGAATGGGTTCTTTCATCTCCTCATATTCCACATGCTTATTCTGCTCCATATTATGTTGCAACAGGAGTTATGGGAGAACTGGGAGTATTTACCGAAGGTGTTGGTTATACTCTTCCTTTTCAAATATATGCAGCCGAATGGATTGATCCTTTTAAGCTGGCAGATGAAATGAATGCTCTTGGTTTGAAAGGTGTGATTTTCCGTCCTGTTGTTTTTAAACCATATTATGGTAAGTGGGCAAAGAAAGAAATGAAAGGTGTGCAAGTACATATTATTGATGCGGATAAATTTAATCTGATGGGATTACAGTTTATGTTTATGGATGTGCATCATACTATGTATCCTGATATAGATGTATATGCATTATCAAGAACAAGGCATAATATGTTCGATAAAGTAACAGGTTCATCAAAAATAAGGGAAACTTTCTTTAAGAATTATAAATATTCTGATATCGAACCAATTCTGAATAATAATGTGGAAAATTTCAGGACACTGTCAAAAAAGTATTATCTGTATAAATAATTCCAAAACCTGAAACCTATGTACAAAATTCCCTCTTCTATCCGTCAGTTTGCAATAGGGTTAACACTTTTTGTAATTGTTTCTTTATCTCTTTCAGCACAGTCAGTAGAGCAGGTCAAATTAACGCAGAAAGCTGACAGAAAGCTTGAAAATTGGAATTCCTGTTTTAAGGAATGGCAACATCTTGGTGAAATAACTATTGATTCTGTCTCTGTTCTGCCACAGCAACTCATTGTGCAGCTGTTTTTTAACAAGACTCTCTCCTATATTCCCGTAAGAGAGAAAAACTACCATGATGCAGTTCAGTCATTAAAAGATCAACTGGGACGGCGTTTTCGTAAATACAATATCCAATTATATACTGATAGTCAGCTGTTCCAGGATTTGATCCCCAATTATTTCAGAGAAGAAATGGAAATCGATTCTTCCAGATTATCCCCGCAAAAGGGAAGACCCGTTCCTCTGATAAGAAAAGAAAGTGGATTGGAATCAGTGGATGGTCTGTATAATAAATATATTGCTCTGTGGCCAGGTCATGGTTATTATTATGAATCGAAATTAGATCGGTGGGAATGGCAGCGAGCCCGGCTGCATACTACTGTAGAGGATATATTCCCCATGACATTTGTGTTACCTTATCTCGTTCCTATGCTTGAAAATGCCGGGGCTACCCTGTTTTTACCACGCGAAAGAGATATACAGACCAGGGAAGTGATAGTTGATAATGATGTGGCAACTGATAACTCTGAAATTATTGCATATGGAGTTATACCTGATACAATTACCAGTCTTGGATTTGTTTGGAAAGACACTTTAAAGTCAGGAGAAAACCCTTTCACTATGGGGAGTCACCTAAGGTTCAGAGCATCAAATGGCGATACTGCTTATCTGAAATATATCCCTGAAATTCCGGAGGATGGCGGTTATGCGGTATATATCAGTTATACACAGAGCGAAATGAATGTATCAGATGTGAAGTATTCTATCTATCATACTGGCGGGAAAACTGAATTTTTTTTGAATCAGCAAATGGGTGGCGGAACATGGATTTATCTTGGGACATTTCACTTTATAAAAGGTATAAATCCGGATATTGGGTGTGTTGAGATTTCTGCTGAAAGTAAAGAATCCGGGTGGATAACCGGTGATGCAATAAAATTTGGAGGCGGTATGGGAAATGTAGCCAGGAGACCTTCAGAGGAATTGATGCCAAACCAATGGTCATTGAAAAATGGACAAAACCAGCAATCTGAAGGTAATTTAAAAATCAATCCCAATGATTTTCGATGGAAATTAAGTCATAAGCCAAGGTATATGGAGGCAGCCAGGTATTGGCTGCAGTATGCCGGTATGCCTGACACTTTAGTTTACAGCCTTAACAATGAAAAGAATGACTATAATGATGATTATCAGTCGCGCGGGGAATGGGTGAATTACCTGATGGGAAGCCCTGATGGACCTACGGATCATCGTGATATAAAAGGGCTTAAAATTCCTGTGGATCTGTCATTTGCTTTGCATACTGATGCAGGTGTTACGTCTGATGATTCTATTATTGGTACGCTTGGTATTTATAGCTCCATCAGGGATGAGGGAATCTTTCCTGGTGGACAATCAAAAATGGCTAGCCGTGACCTTTCAGATATTATTCAAACGGAGATTGTTAACGATGTCCATATCCTGTTTAATCCAAAATGGTCCCGTCGTGGTTTATGGAATAAAGAATATTCCGAAGCATGGAGGGCAAATGTTCCTACAATGTTATTGGAATTAATGTCGCACCAGAACCTGGCTGATATGCATTTTGGTCTTGACCCGCGTTTCCGTTATGCAGTATGCCGTTCCATTTACAAAGGCATGCTCAAATTTCTTGCTTACCAGGAAGGGAGGGATTATGTAGTGCAACCCCTGCCGGTTAATCATTTTTCTGTATCACATATTGGAGATAAAACTATACGGCTAAGCTGGAAACCTGTTATGGATCCACTTGAACCTACTGCTAAACCGGAAAAGTACAAGCTTTACAAACGTGTTGGAAATATGGGGTTTGATAATGGGGTTATTGTTGAAGATACTTCTGTTGTACTAACATTGAATGACTATGGTCGGATTTACAGTTTCAAAGTCTCTGCGGTTAACAGTGGAGGTGAGAGTTTTCCAGGTGAAATCCTTTCGGCGGGATTTATAGCCGGGAGTGATAAAATTGCACTGGTTGTAAATGGTTTTAACCGTGTTTGCGGGCCTGCAATAATCAATAATGAAGAAATAGCAGGTATTGCAAGATGGAACGATCATGGTGTGCCATACAAGTACGAATTGGGATATACCGGGTCTCCTTATGATTTTGATCGTCAGTCACCCTGGTTAGATGATGATAGTCCCGGCTGGGGGGCAAGCTATGGAGATATTGAAGGGAAAATAATTCCCGGAAATAGTTTTGATTTCCCATTTATACACGGGGAAGCTATTTTGGCAGCCGGATACTCATTTGTCTCAATAAGTGATGAGGTTTTCTCGAATGATACTTTTAATCCGGAACCATTTAACTTTGTTGATATAATTTATGGAGAGGAGAAGAGTACATCCGCTTTAAAAGATAATTCCATAATCAAGTATAAAGTATTTGCTCCGGGAGTTCGCCAAAAAATAAAACAGTATACTGAATCCGGGGGAAATCTGTTTATTTCGGGTGCTTATATTGCTTCGGATTATATTTTGAGTGATGATACACTGGCTAAGAAATTTGCTGAAAATGTATTACACTATTCCTGGCGGACTAACCATGCTGTAAAACACGGAGATGTATATGCAACTGATTATGCCCGGCAAATATTTAATGGTCAATGGACCTTTAATACCACTTTTAATCCTGATATTTATATAGTTGAAGCACCGGATGCCATTGAGCCGTTTGGTAAGGGAGCTGTTACAGCCTTTCGTTACCGGGAAAACAACGCAAGCGCCGGGATTTGCTTTAAAGGCGAATATAAAACAGTGGTACTTGGATTCCCTTTTGAAACAATTATTAAAAAAGATCAGCGCATTGACTTTATGAAACAGCTGGTCAGCTTTTTTGAAAATAAAACCTTTCGCAGGTAAAAACGATGGAAAAAGAATTACGTTATTAA
>JAUVHQ010000189.1 GCA_030593185.1 Bacteroidota bacterium | reverse complement strand
AGGTAAATATAAATATCCGGGTGCAAAATTACAATGGACAACCAGTAATAGCGGATATGAGTATTGCCGTTATCGATAATAATTTAAGTCCTGATTGGAATAATGACCCCGATATTTTTACATGGTTTTTACTGGGATCTGCAGGAAGTAATTCTTATTTACCACAAGATGTCTTTTTTAATATGACAGAGGAGGCATACAGGATTATTGATTGCCGGATGTTAACTTTGGATGAAGATAAATTTAACTGGGAAGAGGTTTTTAAATCCGAAAAAGATATGCAGAAAAAAATGGGGAAAGATGAATTTATTAGTGAAGCTATTGAATCTTTTCGTTTAAGAGATAGTGAAATAATAACAGAAATCGAAACAGATCAGTTTTTTTATAAATATATTTTAAAAAATGACCGTGTGTTTCCTGAATATCTGTTTGTAAATAAGCGGTTTATGAAAGAAAATAGTATTCAATGGGAAAAACCCGATCAAAAAGAGATAATACAAAGAAAATTAGAGTCTGGCATACCCATTTTAAATGTTATCAAAGGTATTAAGCCATTTCAGCTTATTGGAGATAATATTGTTTTTCAGGGAGCAAGCTCTATTAATTTTCAGGGTGGTGCTTTAATTGTATTGGATGGAATACAACTTGGCACCAGTGCTAATATATTAAATTCGATTAATCCAAGTGACATTGCAAATATTAAAGTTTCCACCAATACTTCTGAGATACTTAAATATACAAGTTTTAATACCGTTGGTGTTATTGAACTTACATCTAAAGGAGGTTTTGATGAAACTGATGATAGCAAACAAATGACTCGGTATAATTCTACTTTATACTGGAACCCTTATGTGAAGATCCTTCAGAAAGGTGAAACATCTGTTTCATTTAAAAGTACCAAGATGAAAACAAAATACAGTGTAATTGTCCAGGGTGTAGATGAAGCAGGACAACCGGTTTATCATATCAGCTATTTCCAGGTTTATTGATTTTATTTTTAGTAACTAATCAGTACTTATACTTCGGCTAATCGCTCAGTATGAAAAGTGAACTAAAGTTGAGTAAGGTGATGAAATGATGAAATGATGAAATGATAAAATGAGTAAATGGGAAGAGAAGAAGTTATAACTTTAGGCACTTTAGACACTAAATAGTTACATTTAGTAAATATTATGCCTAAAACAAAGCCTTTTGATGAATACTTAAATGAATATGAAGAGTGGTTTGTTCAAAACTCTGCTGTTTATTCTTCAGAACTAAAAGCTATAAAGTTTATTTCCAGGGTACCTGAGAATGCTGTTGAAATAGGTGTCGGAAGTGGATTGTTTGCTGAACCTTTGGGTATTAAAACCGGTATTGAGCCTTCTGAAGCAATGCGGGAAAAGGCTAAAGAAAGAGGGATACATGTTGTAGATGGGGTGGCTGAAAATTTACCATGGAAAGATAATTCAATTGATTATGCATTAATGGTTACAACAATTTGTTTTGTAGATGATGTGAAAAAATCATTGAGTGAAGTATACAGGGTATTGCAGAACAGGGGAAGTTTTATTATCGGATTTGTTGACAAAAACAGTCCTGTAGGTCAGTTTTATCAAAAAAATAAAGAAGAAAGCCTGTTTTATAAGGATGCCACATTTCATAGTACCGAAGAGCTCTACAAATATCTTAAAGAAGCAGGTTTTTCTATAAAAGAAACCCAACAAACTGTTTTTGGTATGTTAAACGAAGTGGTTGATATTCAAGAGCCCAGGGAAGGATATGGTGAAGGAAGTTTTGTGGTGATCAATGCAGTTAAATAATCCAAAATCTCCTGGATGCATTATCCGGAAAATCAATAATATTTTCAATTTGACCTATTACGCACTCTTTTTACTATAACTTGTTCGTAAATGAACAAGAGATGTTCGGTTATGATACAGACAGAATGTATGTTCTAATTGGAAGAAACATTCAAATGCACAGAATATCAGGCAGATAGTATTTTTTGCATAAAGATTGCATACAGATATCAGGATTTATAGGATTAGTTTTGATTACTCACCACCATGGAAATATTTTGGAAAGAATCTATTCCGGGTCCAAAAGATTATTTTAAGCTGTTCAGAACAACCGGCTTGAATGAATTGTATGGGTTTAATATTGATGAACTTTACTGGGCTATTGATAATAGCTGGTATGTTTTATCAGTTTACCATCTGGAGAAACTGATTGGGTTTGGCCGAATAATTTCCGATGGGATCCATCATGCTCTGCTGGTTGACCTTATAGTCCATCCTGACTATCAGAACAAGGGAATAAGGGGGGAGTTGGTTGAAAAGCTTTTGAAGTATTGTAAGCGGTTTAAAATAAGAGACATACAACTGTTCTCAACAGAAGGCAAAGCTCCATTTTACGAGAATTATGGGTTTAAACCTCGTCCTGTAAATGCACCTGGTATGCAGTTTCTTGGAAATCCCGATAAATAATTTTTTTCATTTCGAATGAATTTTCTAATTTAAAGGACTTTTTAAATGCCTGGTTTCAATGAAAAGGATTATTCTGTTTTTTATAGCGTTAATGTTGGTCCCTGGTGGCATTGCACAAACAATCATCTTTCCTTCCTATAAAAATAGGGATAATAAGAATATAGATATATCACGTATCAGCATAACAGATACACTTACGGTTGTGGAGATGTATTTACTTGCTCCGCTGGAAGATATATGGATCTGTGCAGATAAGAATTTTCATATAAAACCTTATAACTCAAATGATCGTCTGTTTCTTGTACTGGCAAAGGATATTCCCTTATGTCCTAAAAGGGAAAAAATAACACGTGAAAAGATATACAAGAAATTCCTTCTTTATTTCCCAGTACTCAATTCGTCTGTAAAGCGTATAGATATTATTGAAAAGGCTAAAGATGGATTTAATTTTTATAGTATTTGGCTTGAAGAAAAGCCAGAAGAGCCTTTACCTGATTCATCAAAATACCGGACCCGGGAGCAGTTTGTGAATTATTTTTCTGAGAATCAAAGTAATATTGTCCCATTAGAGGGTATTTGGCAGGAAACATTACGGCTTGCTCATTATGTAAGTGCTAATTTTTACGATTATCTTAATGAGAAAAAAGTTAGAGAGTTTGTGATCATGAAAAAGGAGCAACGTTATGTTTGTTATGACATAGAAGGAGGTCCGCTGGATGCTCATTTTATACCCATAGCTGAAGGGAACAGGTACTTATATAAGAAATATCTCAGAGATGTCCGTGAGACAGTTAGTACATTTACCAGGATAAATGATGAAAGAAAAATCCAAATGTCATATTTCTACCCTGACAAATATGCCAGGTATCACTATCCTGAAGATATCATGCCCGGCGATCAGCTTGGGTTAAGGCTGGAATTATTGAAAGTCTTTCCTGAACCTAAAGAATAATTTATATGCCTTTTTTCATTTGGCATTAAAAAAAATGGAATAAATTACCTGATGTAATTGTCTAACAAAAAGAGAGTGTAACTTATTAAGCAAACATTGTTTAATAAAGTGAGTTACCACCATTCGTGTTGCGGACTAATTGCTTAAATCCAAATTTAAACTAAATCAATCAGACAATTATGAAATTCATGTTTATTTGTATTTTCCTGATAATTATTCCATTCTCATTAATATCTCAGGAAGCTGATTCATCAATTGTTAAATACCGGAAAGATGCTCTGAAAGTATTTTTTGATTGCCAATTTTGCGATGAGGATTATATCCGTCGTGAGATATCTTTTGTAAATTATGTACGCGATCGTAAAGAAGCTGAAGTTCATATTATGGTAACCAGCGAAAGAACCGGAAGCGGTGGAAGAATCTATACATTTCACTTTCTGGGGCAAAACGGCTATTCTGCATTAAGTGATACACTTTTATATATAAGAAAAACCGATGAAACAAATGAAGAAACCCGTTCAGGACAGGTTAAAATCATGAAATTAGGACTTATGCCTTTTGTACTGAAAACCCCATTGGCTCAATTCTTAAACATAAACTATAAACCGCCGGTTGAGGAGAAGATTGTTGAGGATAAATGGAATCAATGGGTATTTAGCACTGAACTTAGTGGTGAACTGGATGGTGAAATATCAGCAAAATCATACGAATTGGGGGGAAGGTTTTCAGTAGGCAAAGTTACTCCTGAATGGAAACTGGATTTTGACCTGGAATATGAGGTCGAAAAGGATGAGTTTGATACAGATGATGAATTGATCGTTAGCACACAGAAATCTAAAACATTTGACGGATTGATTGTTAAAAGTCTGAATGACCACTGGTCAATAGGAGGTAGATTTGATTTTGAGTCCTCTACCTACCGGAATTATAAGTTCAGGGGAATGGTTGCCCCTGGTATTGAATATGATATTTTTCCTTATTCCGAATCCACCCGCAAACAGGTAAGGATCCTTTATAGTGTAGGGTATTGTTACAATAATTATCAGGATACAACTATCTACAATAAGACTGAGGAAAGTTTGTTTGGGCATACTTTGGAAATTGCTATGGAATTTACCCAGAAATGGGGTTCAATCTATAGTAATATTAAATATTCAAACTATTTTTATGACTGGTCAAAAAATAATTTATCTTCGTTTATTTCTCTGAATTTCCGGATTGCCAAAGGATTAGAGGTCCGATTTGGAGGTGGAGGTTCTTTGATCCATGATCAGCTGGCACTGGTGAAGGGCGGTGCTTCAATGGAGGAGATCCTGCTGGAAAGACAGGAACTGGAGACCAGCTATTCCTACTTCACACGCTTCAGTATCTCTTATACATTTGGTTCGATATACAATAACGTAGTAAATCCACGTTTTGGAGGTGGTAGAAGACGTTTTTAACCTGCATTATTCGTACGTTATTGTTGAGCACTTAAATAAAGCAGGTTAACCCCGCCTACAGCTATATACCTGTCCGGTATCTATTCAATCTGTCTCTTGAATTTTATTTGTGAATACTTTAGAAATATATGTTATATAGCACTTAGGACAAAATTGGTTTGGCTTAAAAATTGTTTTGTGAATACTTAACTTTAAAGAAATAATTCTTTGGAGT
>JAUVHQ010000408.1 GCA_030593185.1 Bacteroidota bacterium | reverse complement strand
GGATTTAAAATAAATTGCCTTAGATTCTCAGGATGTTCAGGAGAAAAGATCACCAGCCCAACTGATGCGATTAAGATAGCATTTGCCGGAGTAGGCAGTCCTGAGAAAGTATAGCTCTGGTCAGGATCAGTATTAAATTTAGCAAGTCTGTATCCTGATGCTACTGCAATAAGGATTGCTGAAAATAAAATTATTATTTCATGCCAGGCAGCAGTCTCAACAGCAAATCCGGACTGATGGATAAGGAAAGAATATTTCATGTAGTAAAACATCAGCAGGGTGGGAGCAATCCCGAAACTAACCATATCCGCAAGTGAATCAAGTTGTTTTCCCACATCGGAATATGCATCAAGGATACGGGCAGAAAGACCGTCAAGAAAATCAAAAACAGCCGCCAGGAGAATGAGATAAAATGCGGGAATTATTTTTCCTTCTATCATCACAATAATACTTAGTATTCCACAGACCAAATTTAACGATGTGATGAAATTGGGAATATGTTTTAATATCGGTTTTTTAGGAACCATATAAAGAAAACTTTTGAGTGAAATTATTTTTTATACCCAAAAATAGGATATATTCCATAAACAGAGCTTTTTTTTCACGAATTCCGGAATTTCTTTTTAATTCTGTGCAAGTTGAGTATTTTTATTTCCTGATTAAGTAAGTATTCGTATGCCTGAGGAAATGACCAATATAAAAATTGCTGTAGATTTTGACGGTACAATAGTTGAACATCTGTATCCGGAAATTGGAAAAGAAAAGCTTTTTGCCTTTGAAGCTTTACGTGAGATGCAAAAAAAGGGTTTTAAACTAATTTTATGGACGGTTCGTTCCGGAAAAGAGTTGGAGGAAGCCGTTGAATTTTGCAGAAACAAAGGTGTGGAGTTTTATGCTGTAAATAAGAATTATCCCGAAGAGGTGATAGATGAAAATTTTGTAAGGAAAATAGAAGCCGATATTTATATTGATGACAAGAATGTGGGAGGGTTTCCGGGATGGAGTGCAATATGGCAGATGCTCAATCCTGATGAGAAGGTTTTAATACCCCAAAAAGGGAAGAGAATGCCCGGAGATAGAAATCGGGTGATAACCCGGATAAAAAGATTGTTTAGTAAAAGAAAATAAGTTTTTTATGAAAATTATAGAAAGATCTGTTTTTAAGAAAAGTACCCGCCTATCCTTTATGTTGTGGTTAATAATACTGGGAATCCTTGGTGCCGGGTGTGCAGGCAATGGTTCTTCAACCGTTGCAAAACCTGAGAGTATAAAAAGTAACGGGGAATTGAAGCAGAAATCAAGGAAAAATATCACCCTCATCAGTCCGGTAAAAAATAAGATGTTTACTCCGGGAGAAAAGATAGAATTCAACTACCACCTTAAAGATACAGTAGAGATTATTGATTCAGTAATATATTATGCGAGAGGCAGAAAGATTGGAATAACATACGGAGAAGATACAGGTTATTCGTGGGTGTCAGAGGGAATTAATGTTGGTCAGAATTCTTTTAACATTCGCTTTTATTTCAATGATGGAACAAGTGAAAACAGGTCGATAACACTCAGGTTTAAATCAGATATTGTTCCTGATAATTACGGATACAGGATAAAGAATGTATTTCCACATGACCCTGATGC
>JAUVHQ010000090.1 GCA_030593185.1 Bacteroidota bacterium | reverse complement strand
GACTTAATGGCATTTTCTTTTTTTGACTTTTCGGAGCGGACCCATATTTTAAAGATAAAGAAACTGAATTACAAACAGCACTAAAAAAGCCCGCCATGATTGGAGGGCTTATCAAAATGGTGAAAAACAGCAGTTTAATTTACCACGGTTGAATCTGTTGAGAATGTTATTGTCATTTGATTTATTTCGGACGGGGCCCAGGGAGTAAGTCCTGTCATGTTCATAAAATCTTGTGTAAAACCCTCATCATCAGGAATATTACTTGCGTTCGACACGAATCCCTGTTCACCAGTAAAGTATGCAGGTCCGATAGCATTGGCTAAAAACACATATTTGATATCATTAAGTGTTGCCTGATCAACATTAGCGTAAACAATATCAATCTCTTCAGTTAAAACCTTATCAACACTATAATCAACCCATATATTTGACATGTCTGTTTGTAGTATTGTTGGTAATGCAATTCTTGCAATGGCAATATCATTTGGTACATTATTCCTGGCCTGGAAACAAAAACACCTCCCATTATTGTGATTTTCATTAAGAAGCGCCATGTGCGGATGGATAGAATTACCATACAAAGAAATAATATCACCATTTTTCCCGGCAAAAAACTTAAGATTACTCATATATTGTCTTGACGTTGAGTCTATTCTGGTAATGCTAACGATCATGGTTTTGTCATAATCAGGATAATTTTCGCTATACTCAATCTTTATCATTGCATTAGGGTTTCTGGTTGTGCTGAAATCAAATGCCCCGGGCTGAAGTATTGCAATAACTTCCAATGGATTTATGTTCCAGAATAACTGGAGCGCTGTTCCCAATTCTTCATCACTGACAGTAAGACAAAAATCCCATGTTGTATCATTAATACTGACATTTTCTTTAACCACAACATCTTTATTTTTCCCGTCATAACTACTCTCGTACGAAAAGGTTGTTGAATGGTTAATGTTATGCTTTTTAAGACTTATCATCATATCCTGAACCAAATCAGCTGACAACTCCCCTAAATAGATAAAATTCCTTAAATGCATATAAATCTCTTCACCTGTTAATGGGTCAACACCTAAAAAAGCACTTTTATTTGAGCCTGAAACCGGAAAGCTAATGGCATCAGATATCCCAACGGTGATATTATCAGGTAAAGAATCGTCCGATTCTTTTTTGCCACACCCCAAAAACACTATGGTTGACAGGGTAATGATTACCGTAATTACTTTAATGTTTTTCATCTCTTTGGTTTTTTCGTTGAGAAAACAAATTACAAAATTATCACATATGTTTCAAATTGATGTTTATTTTTCTAATTAAAATTGTTGATGCAATTACAAATATAGTAACAAATCAGTCGGCAGTCAACAGTCCCGAAAAAACAGAAATCTTCGATTTCATATTTTTCCGGGGATCCTCGAACATTCCAGCTTGCTGGAAGCCTCACGGCCGGCGTATGGGCAGGTCTGTGGGAGTGGAGTAAAATTTACACAATTCGCCAGCTAGCGAATGCAAATTTTCGGGATTGACGATCGACAAAAATGCAAAGTATAATGAGATTAGCCTCAAAATATAGACATTTTGCATTCTAGACATTCTAAACTTTTTATGCTGAGCGCAGTCGAAGCGAAGACACTGATTAGTTACAAAATAAAATATTTCCACAGCACTTTCAAACATAAAAAAAGGTGCTGTTCAATAGCAGCACCTTATTCATTTATTTTTTTATAATTTTAAAAATCAAAAAGTACCAATCCTATAGAAACAGGATATAATTCAGGACCTTGGCCACTTTCAAACATTGGCGTTAAATTATAGATTGCAAATATTTTTAATGCCCTGTATCCTATTCTTGCAGTTACACCATACCTGAGAGGAGAAAGATTAAAATCATCATTGATTTTATCTTTTTGTTTGGAGCCATCTTCTTTGTAGACAACCTTTGTATGAGAACCTATTTTCAAACCACCAATTACCCCACCACTTATATGGATTCTTTTATGTCCTGATACGGGTATTTGGAACTCAAGCAACAAAGGTGCAGTTAAATAAATGGTTGCAAGCTTTGATTTTTCGATGTATGTGGCAGCATCATATTCCAGTGACACAATTTCCCTTGTAACAGGATCCTTGATAATGCTGTTGTCCCCATCAAACCTGTAATTATTGAATTCAAATCCCATCCCTGTTACCAAACCAACTTTGTCGGTTCCAAAACCGATATCATACTGAAGGAAATTTAGATTTAAACCCCATGATTTTCCGGTATTCAGTTCCATAAAACGGGCTTCGGCAGGAAGAGTTAATGAATAATCGGATGTAAGGTAATTGTTCATCCCTATTTCCAGTCCTTTCCAATGACCGTTAAAATTTTTCCGGGATTTTTTCTCTTTTTCTTCAGAGACATCAAATTCATCCAGATCAATTATATCCACAGAGGTTCCTTTTTCTGAATCAACTATCTGAATTCCCTTTCTGCCTATGTTTACTATTACTGTATCATTACCTTCAATGATTTTAAATATCTCTTTTTCCCTAATCTTAACAGTTGTTGTGTCTGTCTGACTGTATAATCCTGTGGAAAGGATTATACTAAATAATAGCACTACTACTTTTTTAATTATTTTCATTTTGTTTTTTGTTTATTGTTATGTCGGTAGTATGACGGAAGTGCATTATGAAATGTTACAGATGCCGGTTATTTATTTTAATGACCGGGAAAAAGATACTGTGTTTGAATCAAATGCAAGGGCAATTAGATCACCCTCCTCGCTATATTCTTTATCTAACTCCATTTCCCATCCAACTATTTTGTTTACACCCCTGATACCTGCATCTGCAATATCCCAAAGACTAAGGTTATCAAAATCAACTGCATCTTCATTTTCTTCTAACACCCGGATTTTGAAGGTTTTTATGATCATTTGCGATAGGGTTAAATTATTCCCGGAAACTTCGGTAACATCGAATTGCCGTGAATCAGCCAGGGATAACAATACCGGGTTTTGAGGAAGTGAAAGATTTTCTTTCCTGTGGATTTTATGTAAAGGAGTTTCATTAGTGTTAAAAAGTGCCAGGTGATTCAGTTCAGCAACTATATTTGTAATTTGGCGTTTATAAACCGGTTTTTCAATTACTTTAATGTTTTGTGGTTTGCTTTCTTGCAACTTTGTTAAATCACCGGGTTTATCATAAGGAATAATTTCTTTTTCAATATCTGTTTTGGTTTGATGTTCCGGACCTGTTTGTGATTTTGGTTTGATGTTTGTTGTATCGGTTATTATTTCTGAGATTATAGTGTTTTCGTTGTCAGGTCTGCTAATGAAAAGATAAAGCGTTATAAGGATAATAATTGAGGCGGCTGCTGAAAAATACCCCCAGACTTTGGGTGTAAAAATCCGACCAACAGGGCTCTTTTTTAATGTTGATTTATAATCAAATATAATTTTTTCAGGAATTAAACAGGCTTTTTTGTATAATTCGAATTCCCTGGTTTTTAAAGGATTCTGTTGCAGCCAATTTTGAAATACTGTCGCTTCTTCTTTTGTCAGATCACCCTCAAGACTTGCTATACAAAGATCATTAAAATTTGAATCACTCACCACAAACCCCTTCTTTAAAGATGTTTTCGAAGAAAATGAAACTTTACCGGGTTCGATCTTTATTTCCTCAAATTCATTCAGCTCTTCTTTTAGGTCGGGATTTTCTTCAAGAAAGGTCATTAGCTCAACAACCTGCTCTGGAGACAGTCCCCCATCCAGGTAGTCAATAAAAAATGATTCATAATTTTTTCTGCTAATGTCCATAATGTTCTTTAAACTACTGCTTCGATACTACCGATATATTCTTTCAAATATTGTCTTCCGCGATATATATATACTTTTACCTGTGATTCGCTAAATCCGGTAATTTGGGAAATTTCCCTGTATGAATATCCTTCATAATCTCTAAGCATTATAACCGAGCGCTGGTCTTCAGCCAGTTGATCTAATGCACGATGTAAAATTTCATTCAAATCATTATATTGTTCGGTGTGTGAATGATCTTCCGGATTGACCTTGTCAAAATATGTTTGGCGCTTATCTTTCCTTATCATGTCTATCATAGTGTGGTAGGCTGCTGAAAACAAATATGATTTTGCTTTCAGGTATGAAATATCTGAAGCTTTCACCCACATTTTCTCAAATGTATCCTGTACAACATCTTTTGCCTTGTCCTCATCCCTGAGGTTTTTTAAGATGAAGCGATATACGCCATCAGAGAAATCATCTACACACCTGTTGTATTCTTCCGTGGTCATTGATATCAATATTCAGTTCTAAGACGATAGTAATATAGAAAAAGTTACTCTCAATAATTGTGCAATTTTTTTATACCTGAATATAAGGCTTTTATAACGGTGGAATAAAAATAATTATAAAAATACTTGCAATCGCTTACCAAAAAGCCTATCTTTGACTTACCGGTCAGTCAAAAACACAAAAACAAACATGTATGTCACCCAGAACATCAGAACAGTATAAGGAAATTCGGGAATCAAAGCGGAATCTGATAATGGAATCAACTTTGAAGCTTTTTGCAAAGCATGGTGTTTATCATACTACTGTAAATATGATAGCTCAGGATGCAGGGATTTCAAAGGGATTGATGTATAATTATTTTAAAAGCAAAGAAGATCTGCTGCGTTCTGTGGTGTTTCAGGGCATCAATAAACTTCTTGTATTATTTGATCCTGACCATGATGGTGTTCTTACAAAAACAGAGTTGAAATATTTTATTGAAGAAACCTTCCGGACAATTCAAAAAGACATTCAATTCTGGAAAATATACTTTTCAGTACTATCCCAACCACAGGTCTTAAAAATAGTTGGAGGAAAGTTTTGGGAGATACTTAATCCTGTATCAAAAATACTTGAGAATTATTTTAAAAGAAACAGGTTTAAAAATCCAGAAATCGAAACACGATTTTTCGGAGCCATAATGGACGGTATATGTATAAATTATATTATTGATCCTGACAATTTTCCTCTTGAAGAAATAAAGCAGAAAGTAATTGACTTATATATATAATCAGAAAATCAATAAAAAATGAAAACAATTATAAAAGCAGTACTTTATGTAGTATTTATCCTGTTTGCAACAAATATAAATGCTCAGGAATCGCCAGATGCCAGGCAGATAATTGATAAAGCAAATCAACTTATGCGTGGTAATTCCAGTTACATGGAAGCTACAATGAAGATCATCCGACCAACATGGGACAGGACCCTTTCATTTAAAGCATGGGCAAAAGGAACAGATTATTCAATAATCTATATTACTGCTCCTGCAAAAGAAAAGGGACAGGTTTTTCTTAAAAGGGGTAAAGAGATGTGGAACTGGGTTCCTTCAATCGAAAGAATGATAAAAATCCCCCCGTCAATGATGATGCAATCATGGATGGGATCAGATATGACAAATGACGATCTGATAAAAGAATCTTCTATTGTTGAAGATTATTTTCATAAAGTTCTTGGCGAAGAAACAATTGAAGGATATGTTTGTTACAAACTGGAACTAATCCCTAAAGAAGATGCTGCTATTGTTTGGGGTAAAATTATCAGCTGGATTTCGAAAAAAGAATATTTTACTTTAAAAAATGAATATTATGATGAATTTGGAGATCTGATAAATCTGGAAGTCCTATCAAAAATCAAAGATGTAGGCAACCGGACGATACCAACCTATTTTGAAATGATCCCCCTTGAGAAAGAAGGTAATAAAACTACTATGGAATTCGAAATGATGAAATTTAACATGCCGTTGAAAAATGACTTTTTTTCAATCCAGAATATGAAAAGAATACGGTAATGGAATGATGGAATAATGCCTGCCCTGTGAAATTTGAGGCACGAAAATATTTCACTGGGGTAGAAGCTATTTCTACAGGGGAATAATGGAGAAATGCGTTAACTTGCTAACAGCTAACAGCAACGATAAGCATAATAACTTATAACATTTAACTTATAACATTACTTATGAACAATTTAAAAATAGCATGGCGGAACCTTTGGAGAAACAAAAGAAGAACCGTAATCACTTCTGCATCCATATTCTTCGGTGTGATCTTCGCTACCATTATGAGCTCAATGCAGGAAGGATCATATGGCACAATGGTGGATAATGTAGTTAAATTTTATTCGGGATATATACAGGTGTTTAATGAGGATTATTGGGAAAATAAAACCATTAATAACACGTATGAAATAACTGATTCGTTAATGAAAAAGATCGAGGATGTTGAAGAAATAACTCATTATTCACCAAGGCTCGAATCGTTTGCATTGGCATCATCATCGGATATTACTAAAGGAACTCTGGTTATTGGAATTGACCCTGAAAAAGAGGATAAGGTAACCGGGGTGAGTAAATGGCTGAAAAAGGGAAGTTATTTAAAACCGGGCGACCAGGGCATTCTTCTGGCAGCTGACCTTGCAAAGTATTTACAACTTGATGTAAACGACACGCTTATTATGCTTGGGCAGGGATTTCACGGCATAAGTGCGGCAGGGATTTTTCCTGTCAGGGGAATCCTGGAGTTTTCATCACCCGAACTGAACAAAGTGATATATATGGAGTTGAGTACCTGCCAGGAATTTTATTCAGCTTACAATCGTGTAACTTCACTTGTAATTATGCTGAAAGATCATTACGATATACCCATTGCTTTAAAAAAAATGAAAGAATCGATACATGCTCCTTACGATGTAATGACCTGGGGGGAGATGCAGCCCGAACTTGTTCAGTTAATTGAAGCCGATCGTGCAGGAGGCGTTATTATGAAAGTCATATTATACATGATAATCGGATTTGGTATTTTCGGGACCATTATGATGATGGTCCAGGAACGGAGAAGAGAAATGGGTGTAATGGTTGCTATTGGAATGCAGCGTATAAAACTTGGTAATATTCTTTTCCTTGAAACAATACTGATAGGGTTTATTGGGGTTTTCACAGGTATTTTCGGGAGTCTTCCGATAATCGGTTATTATTACAGTAATCCAATCAGGCTTACAGGGGAAGCTGCAAAAGCAATGATCGATATGGGAATTGAACCGTTATTGACATTTTCATGGATGCCACCCGTATTTTATAATCAGGCTTTAACGGTTTTCATATTGACATTGTTGGTTGGTTTCTATCCTGTTTATAAGACACTTAAATTAAAAATCAATCAGGCATTACGTGCCTGAGAATTAATAGCAACAATATTTTTTTTAATGTTAAATCAAATAAATAAGAAATCATGATCTTTTCAATTTCCTGGAGAAATATCTGGAGAAATAAAGTCCGGAGCCTGGTAATCATCACTGCCGTGGCTTTAGGAATTTGTGCCGGAGTGTTTTCAACTACCTTTATGAAGGGGATGATGGATCAGCGGATCCAGCAGGCTATTTCAACCGAGATATCACATATACAAATCCACCGGCAGGATTATAGGCAAGAAAGCAGTTTACAGCTTTATATGAAAGAATCTCCGGCTATAGTGGAACAAATAGAAGGCATTGACCATGTTAAAGGGGTGAGTCAGAGGATAATCATCCAGTCAATGGTCTCTTCGGCTGAAACCTCATCAGGTGTAAAGATCTCAGGGATCTATCCCAAAAATGAACAAAATGTCACTAACCTAAATACGAAAATTGTTGAAGGAAAATATTTCGAGGGTGTACCCAGAAACCCGGTTGTTATTGGCAGGAAGCTGGCTGAAAAGCTCAATGTAAAGTTGCATTCGAAAATTGTCATCACACTGCAGGATATGGATAAAAACATAACGGCAGGTGCATTCCGGATAGCAGGGCTTTTTGAGACACCAAATTCAACCTACGACGAGATGAGTGTCTTCGTCAGGTATAATGATCTTTCCCGGTTGTTAAATTTGCCTGAAGGTGCAAGCC
>JAUVHQ010000238.1 GCA_030593185.1 Bacteroidota bacterium | reverse complement strand
TTGGTGCTTCAATTCAAAATCTGTTTTACTTTATGGACAGACGAAAAATAATCTAAAAACCATATTATGAATAAAAAGCTTATTCTTTACACTTTTGTTGCCGCTCTTGGTGGCTTACTGTTTGGCTTTGACACTGCGGTTATCAATGGTGCCATGCCTTTTTTCAAACAATATTTTGACCTGACCGGGGCTATGCTGGGCTGGGCAGTCAGTTCGGCTCTAATTGGTTGTATCATAGGAGCCATTGCAATCGGACGTCCGGGTGATGTTTTCGGACGACGGCTGATGCTCAAACTGATGGCTCTGTTATTCCTGATCTCAGCTATTGGTACCGGATTATCTATCGATCTTACCATGTTTGTGGTTTTCCGTTTTATCGGTGGTTTAGCTATCGGTGGTGCTTCAGTATTGTCACCGGCATATATTTCAGAAATTGCCCCTCCTGCTTACAGGGGAAGATTAACCCTGACATTTCAACTTGCTATTGTAATTGGTATCCTGGTTGCTTTCTTTTCGGACTACCTGTTGCTTAATACAGGTGAGAACAACTGGCGCTGGATGTTCCTGAGTGAATGTATTCCTGCCGTGACTTATTTTTCTCTGCTTTTTTTGGTTGGTAAAAGTCCCCGATGGCTTGTTAAAAACGGAGAATTAGAAGTTGCAAGGGAAGTTATCAGGGAGGTGAATCCCGATGCGGATATTGATAAGTTGCTTGAGGAGATAAAACTATCACTTGAACAGGAGGTCACAGCAAAGAAAGTAGGTATTATTCAGAAAAAATATATGCCCCTGGTGCTTATCGCGCTTGCAATTGGATTTTTCAACCAGTTCACCGGTATCAACGTGATTATGTACTATGCTACAGATATTTTCAGGTCTGCAGGATTTTCAACCGATTCGGCTATCGGACAAACAGTCATCATCGGTCTGACCAACCTGATTTTTACACTTATCGCTATGCAGATAATCGATCGTCTTGGACGAAAATTCATGTTATTGGTTGGTTCTTTAGGAATGACCGTTTTCCTGGGACTTTTCTCCTGGGCTTATATAAGCGGTGGGGTTCATAATTATATCCTGCTGATAAGTTTGATCGGCTTCATTGCATTTTTTGCCTCTTCGCAGGGAGCGGTTATCTGGGTCTTGCTTGCTGAAATGTTTCCAAATAAGGTACGAGCCAGGGGGACAGCCATTGGTTCATTTTCCCACTGGTTTTTTAACGGTGTAACCTCTTTTCTTTTCCCGGTGGTTGCTGCATGGTTCAGTAGCGGGAAAGGGATTGGTTATATTTTCGGGTTTTATGCCCTGGTCACTTTTCTGAGTTTCTTCTACTTTAAGAAGTACCTTTTCGAAACAAAAGGAAAGTCACTTGAAGAACTTGAAGAGATGATTATGAAATAACATAGCTTCGCATATTTGCTCTATTTTATACTTTTCGAAGCAGACTCATAGTTTGTTGTTGATTAGCTAAATATGCTCCAATCCCGGGATCAAATAGGTAGCAATTGGGAAATTTGATATAACTATGTAATCCAATTTGTATTACATTTATCAGATATTGTATTTATAAGAAAATGAAAAAAATCCCGCCCCTTTTCCTGCTTTTCCTTTTTATGATTATAACGCCGGATATTAAATCACAGAACATTGATTCTCTTCTGAATAATAAGCGGGTATATCAAACAGAAAACATTGGCCGGTATCCGCCTCCGAAAATTGATGGATTGCTTGATGATGAAATATGGACCCTTGGGACATGGCAGGGTGATTTTAAGCAACAGTTTCCCTTTGGAGGAAGAGAGGCGAGCGAGAAGACTTTCATGAAGGTGTTGTATGACCGTTCTAACCTTTACGTGGCCATCATATGCCAGGATAGTGAACCGGATAAGATCAGGGATATACTGGGCAGGAGAGATGCACGCGGTGGCGATAATGCAGGAATCGCCATTGACAGTTATTACGACAAAAGAACTGCTTTCGAATTTAGCATGACTGCAGCCGGTCAGAAAATGGATCTGAAACACCTGGGTGATTATCATTTTGATTTTAACTGGGATGCGGTTTGGGATGGGGCCACATCCAGGAACGATACAGCCTGGATTGCGGAGATGCAATTACCTTTCAGCCAGTTGAGATACGCCAACCGGGACGAGCATGTATGGGGATTGCATGTCTACAGAGTGATCTCCAGGAAATCCGAGGCGGATAATTGGCAATATATCCCCCGTGAAGCTCCTGCCATGGTATATCTTTTTGGTGAATTGAAGGGAGTGAAAAATATAAGAAATTCGCGCCAGGTAGAATTCCTGCCATATGCGTTGAGTTCACTTGCTAAATATCAGGAAAAAGAAAGCACTGGTCCCCTGGAATTCAACGGAGGTATTGACGCAAAAGTTGGAATCAGCAGTGATTATACGCTTGATCTTTCTATAAATCCAGATTTTGGGCAGGTGGAAGCAGATCCGTCCGTTTTAAACCTCACTTCTTTTGAAACGTTCTTTGAGGAGAAGAGACCATTCTTCCTGGAAGGGAATGAAATATTTGATTATGAAATGGATGGAGATATTCCATACTATTCAAGAAGAATCGGAAGTGCTCCTTCTTTTCCTGAAACACATCATTCCTGGGAGATTTCAGAAATCCCTAACCGGACCACGATTCTCGGTTCTGCGAAAATGACCGGTAAAAATAAGAAGGGATTGTCTGTTGGGTTTGTAAATGGACTGACAGCCAGAGAGTTCGGCAAAGCAACAAATGAGGTGGGGCTTGAGAAAGAAATACAGGTGGCACCTATGAGTAATTATATGGCTTCACGAATAAAAAGAGAGTTTCAAGAGGGGAATACAATTGTGGGAGGAATATTCAGCCTTGTAAACAGGATTTCAGAAGATTCGGCAAGCAGTGAACTGCTTCCGTCAAGTGCCATTAGCGGGGGTCTCGATTTGCTTCATCAATGGAAAAACCGGAATTATTTCCTGGAAGTAAAAACTATTGCAAGTCAATTGAATGGTTCGCCGGAAGCAATACTTAGAAAGCAAATGGCACATAACCACCGGTTTCAACGGCCCGATGCAGATTATATTGAAGTGGACAGTCTTGCGGAGCACTTATCAGGTTATGGAGGCCTCATAAGTGCAGGAAAAAAAGGAGGAAAATGGAATTTCAACCTGCAGGGGCAATACCGGAGTCCGGGTCTCAACCTGAACGATATGGGTTATATCAGGCAGTCTGATTTTATCGGACAACGATTTGAAATATCATATGATATGAATGAACCGGGCAAGTGGATCAGGAACTATACCCTTCAGCTTCACCAGGAGGCACTATGGAGTTTTGGTGGTGAGAACACCGGGAATCAGATTGGTGTCGATTTCAAATCCATGAACAACAAGCTCTGGAGATTCAATCTGAACTTGCGTTATGACTTTTCGCATCTTGATATCCGGGAATTGAGAGGCGGACCGGCCCTGCGAAATGATGAACAATACAGTATAGAAATATCAGTTGTATCTAACAGCGCCAAGGATCTTTATGCCGGTATTGGTTTCCATCATACATCATTTGGTATGAAGCATGCCAGTCAGGATTTTCTACAATTGAGCGTAACCTGGCTTCCCATAAAAAAACTTAAAATCAGTAGTTCTGTAGATTTGGATCAACGCCGGTACCACCAGCAATATGTGACAACCATTTCCGGGAATGTAACCGATGAATATATTGTAGGGAATATAGATCGCCATACCACATCATTCACTTTCAGGGGGGAATTGTTTTTGACCCCCGAACTATCTCTCCAGTATTATGGAAGCCCCTATTATTCTGTAGGGAAATATAATTCCTTCCGGCGGGTGGATCAGGCATCATCAAAGGATATAAATAAGCGTTTGGAATACCTGGATGTTGACTATGATACCTCATCGGGTAATTATACATTCGAAAGAAATACAGAAACTTTGAGTTTCAGAAATCCCGATTTCAGTTTCATGCAATTCAGATCAAACCTGGTGTTCCGGTGGGAGTATAAACTGGGATCCACATTATATGTAGTATGGTCCCATAACCGTTCCGGATGGGAATCAGTTTATAACCCGGTCAGGGATATCACCGGCGATCTGTTCAGTATAAAGGGTGACCATATATTTATGGTAAAG
>JAUVHQ010000011.1 GCA_030593185.1 Bacteroidota bacterium | reverse complement strand
ACCGGGAATAGGAAAATCTACACTTGCTCTTCAGCTGGCACTCGGATTAAAAGAGTTGAAAATTCTTTATGTTTCAGGGGAAGAAAGCAACAGCCAAATTAAACTCAGAGCCAGCCGTATCAAGTCAAATCATGAAAATTGTTATATTCTTACCGAGACATCACTGGAAAATATTCTTACACAAATAGAAAACACAAAAGCTGAATTTGTGATTGTGGATTCTATTCAAACCATGTTTACAGAAAATATCTCCTCTTCACCTGGAAGTATCTCTCAAATACGTGAATGTACTGTTCATCTTCTGAAATATGCTAAAGAAACTGCTATTCCGGTTTTGCTTATCGGACATATTACAAAAGAAGGAAATCTTGCCGGACCCAAGGCACTTGAACACATTGTAGATGTAGTACTGCAATTTGAAGGTGACCAAAATCATTTGTACCGTATCCTTAGAGCAACAAAAAATCGATTCGGATCAACATCCGAACTGGGTATTTACGAAATGAGGAGCAATGGACTCAGGGAGGTACACAATCCATCAGAATTATTAGTTTCTCACATCGATGAAAATCTAAGCGGCGTATCCATTTCTGCAACTATTGATGGTATCAGACCTTTCCTTATAGAAACACAGGCACTTGTGAGCTCCGCAGTATACGGAACTCCACAACGGTCATCCACCGGATTCGACCTCAGAAGGTTAAACATGTTACTGGCTGTTTTGGAGAAGCGAGCCGGGTTCAGGCTGGTTGCTAAAGATGTTTTTCTTAATATTGCCGGAGGAATAAAAGTAAATGATCCGGCAATCGATCTGGCAGTTATTTCAGCTGTTTTATCCTCAAACATAGATGTACCAATCAATAAGCGTATATGTTTTGCCGGTGAGGTTGGTCTTTCCGGTGAAATCCGGCCTGTTAACAGGGTTGAACAACGAATTCGTGAAGCAGAAAAACTTGGATTTAGCGAAATGTATATTTCAAAATATAACCGTAAAGGCCTTGATTCTTCAAAGTTTAATATCAAAATCCATTTTCAGTCACGAATAGAAGATTTGATAAAAAACATATTCAAACCTTGAACTCTTCTCTTCTTTCTACATTTTACATTTTCCAAAAGTGTTACGAGTTACGGGTTAATAAATCTCCTCATCAAGCGGATCATAATTGTTTTGTGGATTTGCTTTTTTGTACTGGTCGCAATCGAGTTCTACATTAAAAACACGCGGTGGTTCAAAAACATCTTCAGTCGTCACATTCAAACTATCATTATAAATTTGCTGCATATATAGACCGAACACCGGAAGAGCCATATTTGCTCCTGATCCAAGTGCCAGACGTTCAAAATGGACCGATCTGTCAGGCCAACCAGACCATACACCTGTAACCAGTTTTGGGGTTACTCCCATAAACCAACCATCAGACTGGTTCTGCGTAGTACCCGTTTTCCCTCCAATTTCATTCATTAGCTCGTATTTCCAGCGTAATCTGCGCCCGGTACCATCCTTAACAACTCCCACAATTAAATTCAGCATCAGGTAAGCATCCGGTTCACTGATTGCTTCCTTAAATGATGGTTTAAATATTGAAATAAGATTCCCCTCTTTATCTTCAATTCGGGTAATAAAAATTGGTTTAATATGAATCCCTTTATTTGCATAAGTGCTATATGCCCCAACCATTTCATATAGTGACACTTCTGAGGTGCCAAGAAAGATTGACGGTACAGGATCAATAACACTACGAATACCCATTTTTTGCATTAAATCTCTAACTGACTGAGGATTAAATTTTTTAATCAACCATGCTGAAACATAATTCTCAGAATGTGCCAACCCAAACTTCAATGACACCATTTTTCCCCAAAAATCCCTGGGTCCGGTACTGGCGGGACGCCAGACTGAATCATTCACAATAAAAGTTTGTGGCACATTTGGAACCTGATAACAAGGGGTATACCCATCCTGCATTGCCAGTGTATATAGAAAGGGTTTAATGGTACTTCCAATTTGTCGTTTTTGATTAGTTACTGCATCATATTTGAAGTATCTGAAATCAGGACCACCAACATAAGCTTTTACATATCCGGTATGAGGATCCATTGACATAAGTCCGGATCTTACAAAATACTTGTAATACCTGATAGAATCAAGTGGTGTCATAACTGTATCTATCTCTCCATCCCAGGAAAAAACCTTCATCTCTACCGGCTTGTTAAAAGATGCATTAATTGAATCTTCAGAAACCCCGGCATTTCTTAATTTTCTATAACGCTCGGTACGATGGGTGGCAATTTCCATCAGATTATTTATTTCCTCATTATCCAGGTCGTCAGAGAATGGAGGATTTTTGTAATTTTCTGCTGAAGCCATAAAAGTTTTCTGAAGGTCCTGACCCAAATGCTCTTTTATTGCATTTTCGGCATATCCCTGCATAGTGAAATTAATTGTAGTATAAATCTTCAGACCATCACGATAAAGGTTATATTCCGACCCGTCAGGTTTATTATTTTTAGAACACCATCCGTAAAGAGGATTATTCTCCCATTGATATTTTGCTTCTTCATATTGCTGGTTAGTGAAAAAATATCTTCGCTCAGGCTTGGATCTATTCATTGCAACTCGCAGATATTCCCTGAAGTATGTAGCTAATCCCAGATCATGGCTTTGTTTTTTATAATCAAGCTCGATTGGCAAGGTTTTAACCGAGTCAAATATTTCTTTCTCCAGATACCCATATTTCACCATTTGTGAAAGCACAACATTTCTCCTGTGAAGAGTTTCATCATATCTCCTTAAAGGATTATAATATGATGAGTTTTTTAACATCCCCACTAACATTGCCGACTCTTCAAGATTCAATGAATCAGGTGAAGAATTAAAATATATTGAAGCTGCTGAGTTTATTCCTACTGCCTGATTCAGAAAATCAAACACATTCAGATACATTGTAATTAATTCATTCTTAGTGTAGCTCCTTTCCAATTTTACTGCTGTTACCCATTCTTTAAACTTTGTAATGCCCAGATTAGTCATTTTCACCAGGGCAAACTTGTAAGTTGTAGTATCGCGCGGGAAAAGATTTTTTGCCAGTTGCTGTGTAATGGTGCTGCCTCCTCCTGCACTTGATTCTCCCTGTAATATTGTTTTATATATCACTCTTCCCAAGCCTCTTATGTCAACACCTGAGTGTTTATAAAATCTAATGTCTTCTGTAGCAATTAGTGCATCAACAACATAGGGAGATATTTCATCTATGTCTATCCATGTCCTGTTTATTATGTAGAATTTCCCCAGTAATTTTCCATCTTCAGACCATACTTCAGAAGCCAGATCATTCTCCGGATTCTCAAGCTGTTTAAAAGAGGGCATAGGACCGAAAACATCAAATGAAATCAGGACAAACAGAAGAATAACAAAGACAAACGGGAAGGAAAAAATACCCCAGAACCAATACAGGTGTTTCTTGTATTTTGATTTTACAGAAGCCATAGAGTTGAAAGTTTATAAAGTTAAAAGTTTGCAAAGTTGAACGCTTCCTTCTAACTTTCTTCCGATTTATTTACCTCAAAAATACTAAAACTTTAAAGAATATGTGCTTTTAAATTTTGAACTTAGCTTGCTATTTTATTTACTTTGTGCAAATTTTTACTGAATACTTAATTATTGGTAACTAATCAGTACTTAAAGTAAAAAGTTAAGTAAGGTGAGTAAGTTGAGTAGTTGAGTAAGGAAGAATGAAGAAGTGAGTGATGAGTGAAGAAGTAAGATTCACGATTTTTCAATTTTAGTCATTTTAGTCACTTTAAACTTTAAGCACTTTAGGTACTTCTTCATTTAATAATTTATAAGCCTGCTAAATATGATCGAAAATTTAGTTATTGTTGAGTCTCCGGCGAAAGCAAAAACCATAGAAAGTTTTCTTGGTAAAGATTTTATTGTTAAATCCTGCTTTGGTCATGTTCGTGATCTGTCCAAGAAAAATTTCGGTATCGAAATTGATAACAATTATTCTCCACAATATATTGTATCAGAAGACAAGAAAAAAATTGTCGCTGAATTAAAAAAGCTGGCAAAAGATTCCGGGGTTGTATGGCTTGCAACTGATGAAGACCGGGAGGGAGAAGCTATTGCATGGCATCTGTCCGAAATATTGAAATTGTCTCCGGAGAACACTAAACGAATTGTTTTTCATGAAATTACCAAAGATGCTATACGTAACGCTGTAGACAACCCCAGGAAACTAAATAAAGACCTGGTAAATGCTCAACAGGCACGCAGGATTTTGGACCGGCTTGTAGGTTTCGAGTTATCCCCTGTTTTGTGGAAAAAAATTCAGCCAAAACTTTCAGCCGGCAGGGTTCAATCAGTCGCTGTAAGATTATTGGTTGAAAGAGAAAGAGAGGTAATGCATTTTAACCCTGAATCAAAATTTAAAGTATATGGTACCTTTAGTTTTTCTGATGAACAAGGGGAAAAAGTAGAGCTTAAAGCAGAAGTTACCAATCACTTTCCCGATTCAGATGAAACAAGAAAGTTCCTAAACAATTGCAAAGATGCTGATTTTGAGGTCGTTGATATTATAACTAAACCGTCCAGGAAATCTCCTGCGCCACCCTTTACAACTTCAACCTTACAACAGGAAGCCAGCAGAAAACTGGGATTTTCCGTATCGCAAACTATGACAGTTGCACAAAAACTATATGAAGCCGGTTTTATTACCTACATGAGAACTGATTCTGTTAATCTATCAAGTCTTGCCCTGGTAAGTGCCCGCAATACAATAACTCAAGAGTTCGGGGAAAAATATGCAAAAACACGTAAATATAAAACCAAAGCAAAAGGAGCACAGGAGGCACATGAAGCCGTAAGACCAACATATTTTCAAAACGAAACAATTAAAGGGAACCGTTCCGAACAACGACTTTATAATTTAATATGGAAACGGACTATTGCATCTCAAATGAGCGAGGCACAACTTGAAAAAACCACAATTACAATTAATATTTCTAATAGTGACAAAAGGTTTGTTGCATCCGGAGAAGTAATAAAATTTGACGGGTTTCTTAAAGTATATATGGAATCGAAAGATGAAGAGTTGGATGATTCTACTAAAGGGATGCTCCCTCTAATCAGTACCGGGCAATTTTTGAATTATGAAAGTATCAATGCTTATGAACGGTTCTCAACTTCACCCCCAAGATATACTGAAGCCAGTCTGGTAAAAAAACTTGAAGAACTTGGCATTGGTCGTCCTTCCACTTACGCTCCGACAATTTCAACTATCCAGCAAAGAGGTTATGTTTTTAAAGAAGATCGCCCTGGTTTCAACAGAAATTTCACTGTTATTTCTTTATCAGAAGGGAAACTTGAAGAAAAAACCAAAACTGAAAAGGCAGGTACGGAAAAAAAGAAACTGTTCCCTAAAAATATTGGAATAATTGTTAACGATTTTCTTATTGAGCATTTCAAAGATATCCTGAATTATAACTTTACAGCTTCTGTAGAAAAAGAATTTGATGAAATTGCTGCCGGGAAGTTAGACTGGACTGAAATGATTGATGCCTTTTATAAACCATTTCATGCAAAAGTTGAAAAAAGTTTAGCAACTTCAATTAAAAAAACCGGTGAGCGGCAACTTGGTAAAGATCCTGAGACAGGAGAACCGGTTATGGTTAGAATTGGCAAATATGGTCCTTTCGTTCAACTGGGCGACAGTAGTAAGGATGAAAAACCCAGGTTTGCCAGTCTGCTTAAAGGACAGCTTATTGAAACAATTACACTCGAAGAAGCTCTTGAGTTATTCAAACTGCCAAGAACCGTTGGCGACTTTGAAGGTAAGGATTTAATTGTTGGTGTTGGGAGGTTCGGACCATATGTTCGACATAACAATAAATTCTTTTCGCTGAAGAAAGAAACAGACGATCCATTGACTATTAATAAATCAAGAGCCATAGAACTGATCGAAGAAAAAAGGGAAATTGAAAAAAAGCGAATTATTAAAAGTTTCCCAAATGATCCCGATCTGAAAGTCCTTATTGGGCGTTATGGCCCATATATTTCTTATAAAAAGAAAAACTTCCGTATACCGCGGAAAAATGAGCCTGAATCTCTTACATTTGAAGATTGTTTGAGAATTATTGAAGAGGGACAAAAGAAAGAAAGGCAAAAGGCAAAAGGCAAAAGGCAAAAGTGAAGAGAAAAGAAAAGAAAAGTCAACAGTCAGCAGTCAACAGTCGGCAGTTGCCAGTTGGCAAAGAATTAAAACAAGCAAATTTTAAAAAAGAAAAAAGAAAAATGCCACTAAGACACAAAAACATAAAGATTCACAAAGAGCAGACACTCAACATTTTATACTTAGTGAGTTTTTTGAGTCTTCGCCTGCCCCGTAAGGAGGAACGACTGTATCGGGGTGCCTTCGTGGCTATAATGACTTTTAGGAGTGGACTCAACCAGTAACCAGTAACATTTTAGTCACTTTTAACTTTTAACTTTATACACTGAATAATTACCTATGGACCTGAATTATTATTTCGATCCTGTAAGTCTTGATAAACCGGATTTTGAGCTTTTGCCAGCCCAGGCTCTATTCGGTAGAAATATTCATATTCATACACCTGACACTCCGATTAATAATATTAATAACTATGATGTGGCGATTTTGGGAGTATGCGAAGACCGTAATTCCCCAAATAAGGGTTGTTCTGAAGGCCCTGACAAAATAAGAACCTGGTTGTATCAACTTTCAAAACCAAAGAAAAAATTCAGAATTATTGATCTGGGTAATATTAAAAAAGGAGAAAATGTTGAAGATACATATTTTGCATTACGGGATGTGGTTTCAGAACTTCTAAATCAAAATGTATTCCCGCTTGTAATTGGAGGAAGTCAGGATCTGACTTATGGCATTTATAATGTATACAAGAAAGAAAACGCTTTTTTGAACCTTGTATCTATCGACTCCAGGATAGATTGGAAAAATGATCCCGAACTAATTAATTCACAATATTATCTTAACAAAATTATTTCCGGAAAAGAAATACCTGTACAATACTATAACATTGGACATCAGGACTATTTAACTGACAAAAAATTATTAAAGGAACTCCGTCAAAAGCATTTTGATTCATTCCGTGTCGGTGTAGTGCGGTCAGATATTAAGGAAATGGAACCGGTGTTGAGAGATGCGCATATTGTTAGTCTTGATATTAGTGCCGTAAGACAATCTGATTCACCCGGGCATTTTAACCCTTCACCAAACGGATTTTACGGCGAAGAGATCTGTCAGCTTGCTAAATATGCCGGACAAAGTGATAATTTGCAGGTATTTGGCATTTTTGAAATCAATCCTGCTCTTGATATAAACAATCAATCTTCCAGACTGGCAGCACAGATCATCTGGTATCTGTTCGAAGGAATGTCACAAAAAATTATCGAAAATCCTGCTAAGCAAAAGAACCGGTTTACAAAGTATATTGTGAATTTAAGTGGTGTTGGAAAAGATATTGTTTTTTATAAAAGTAATCATACTGAAAGATGGTGGCTAAAAGTGCCTATATCAAAAACCAATTCTGCAAAGGCTGAATTTATAGCCTGTACATACAAAGATTATATGAAAGCAAGCAGCCAGGAAATACCAGATCGTTGGTGGAAAGCCTTTCAGAAACAAGGATAATTCCCGTTTAATCTAAAAAAAACCACTCTTTATCATCCAAAATTCAATATTTGCCAAAATTATTCTGAGTTCTCTATTTGAAACTAATCAGTCGGCAGTCAACAGTCGACAGTCGACAGTCAACAAAAAAGCAAATAACAATTAAATAATTAAAACACAATCACTTAATCATATGATTCAAAATCCTAAAAAGTATAAATAGTACAGTCTTCAGATTGCCGACTGCCGACTGAAGATTGCCGACTTAAAAATGCAAAGTATAATGAGATTAGCCATTTTAGCATTCCAAACTTTTTATGCTGAGCGCAGTCGAAGCGAAGACACTGAATAGTTACTTCTATTTAATTCTTTTTACTATTGCCCGAGCATATCATTGACTATCAGAAACCAGCACAATAAATTACGGGTATTATCTTTAATTGTCAATTTTATATTAATTAAATAACCTAATTCACTTTTTATCCGTATAAGAGCAATGATAATGAAACGGGTTAACATAATTATTGTTTACAGAAATAAATTGTTAATGTTGATTGAAAGTACTATTTTTACTAAACTAAAAAATGTTAGATAACAAGCATATTGCAAAAAAGGGAAGAAACAGGTTTGACAAAAAGAGTCAAAATAATCACATTTTTATCATACATCTCACTGATTTGCATGGGACAACAGGATCCTCAAATCAGCCAGATAATGTTTAACCAGATGTCCATTAACCCGGGATATGCAGGAAGCAATGATATGATATGTTTTGCTGCTCTGAACCGCCAATCCTGGGTGGGATTTGACGGTGCCCCCAATACAACTGTTTTTCATGTAAATGCTCCTTTTAACTTGTTTGGGATCAACAGTGGAGTTGGATTATCACTTATGAATGACCAGGCCGGATTTAACGATAATATGAGCATTAATTTTTCTTATGCCTACAAGATTGATATTGCATCAGGCAAGCTGGGTATTGGTCTTGGTTTAGGAATATTGAACAAAACATTAGAGCCCAACTGGACAATTCCAACAAGCGATTATCATACTCCTGCCAGTGGTGACCCTTTAATACCTGAGAATAATGAAAGTTATTTAGCTTTTGATATGGGTTTTGGAGCATATTATAAAACCCACGAATTTTATATTGGCATTTCATCTACTCATATAAACGAGGCAAAAATTAAATATTCTAAAGGAACACCTTACTTGAAAAGGCATTATTATATTATTACCGGGTACCATCTGCCAATAAATAACCCGATGATTGAGGTTATACCGTCAATTTACCTGTTTTCTGATGGAAGAACATCCCAGCTTAGCATAAATACCAATATTCAATACAATAAAAAAATCTGGGTTGGCGTTACTTACAGAGCAGGAGATGCCATTATCGGGTTAGTGGGGATTGAGCTTTTTAACGGTATAAGAGTTGGTTACGCTTACGATTTTGCAACTTCTGATATAAGAAAAAATAGTAATGGCAGCCATGAATTAATGGTAAGTTATTGTTTTAATCTTAGCATTAGCAGGAGTCCAAGAAGTTACAAAAGTGTAAGATTTTTATGATTATTAAAAAAAATTAATTTACTTGCAATATAAAACTGAAATAGATATGAAAAAAATATTCTTTTTCTGTATTGTTCTGGCAATGATAATTGTATTGACCGGATGTGGGGGTTCTTCTCTCAACGGCGAGCTGGTTGGAGTTAAGGGCAGAAAAAAATGGTATGAACCTGAGCCATATGGAATGGTATTTGTTACTCAGGGAAGTTTTAATATGGGTCCAAGCGATGAGGATAATGCCTTTTCAATGGATGCATTCTCAAAAACTGTTACTGTTGATGCTTTCTATATGGACGATACTGAAATAACAAATAATGAGTATCGCCAGTTTGTAAATTATGTCAGAGACTCGATCCTACGCTACAAACTTGGAGATGCCGGGATTGAAGGTTTCTTTAAGGTAGATGAAAACGGAGACCCTTACGATCCGCCTATTATCGACTGGGAAACTGAAATTGATAATGAGAATGAAGAAATTGTTGACATTGTTGAGGAAATGTATTATCCTGAAAATGAAAGATTTAACAACAGGAAACAGATAGATACACGGAAACTTGTTTATACATATTTCTGGATCGACCTTCAACAGGCTGCTAAAGAATCAAGCCGGTATAATCTGGAAACTCAGTCATATGATGGAGAAATAATTAATCAGGAGGGAGAGGTTATACCAATCGAGAATCGTTCATCTTTTATTATGCACGATGAAGTACCGTGTTATCCGGATACCCTTGTGTGGATCAGGGATTTTACCTATTCTTATAATGAACCATGGGCAAATATGTATTTCTGGCATCCCTCTTTTGATGATTATCCGGTTGTTGGTGTTACATGGAAACAAGCAAATGCTTTCAGCACCTGGAGAACAAATTTTTTAAATAGTTACCTTTCGCAACAGGGTAATGCCTGGGTTCAGGAATACCGTCTTCCACTTGAAACAGAATGGGAATATGCTGCACGGGGTGGTTTAGATCATTCCATGTACCCGTGGGGAGGGCCATATACCAGAAATGATCAGGGTTGTTTTCTGGCTAACTTTAAAACATTACGTGGTAACTATATTGATGATGGAGCGTTAGTTGCAACCAACGTTGCTTCTTTCTCACAGAACGAATTTGGATTGTATGACATGGCAGGCAACGTAGCGGAATGGACATCAAGTGCTTATGACGAATCAGCATATGTGTTCACACATGATATGAATCCAAATTACCAGTATAACGCACGGGCGGATGAGCCTCCTGTTATGAAAAGAAAAGTAATACGAGGCGGTTCATGGAAAGATATTGGATATTACCTTCAGGTTAGTTCGAGAACATATGAATATCAGGATTCTGCAAAATCATTTATAGGATTCAGGAATGTTCGTTCATATATGGGTTATTAAATATTTTTTTTCAGATTAATAATAAAATTCAACTACTATGAATTTAACAGAGTTAGTACAAAGCAGCGGCTGGAAAAACTTTATGTCAAAGCTTTATGGCCTTGGCGCATCAGTTGTAATTATTGGTGCACTTTTCAAAATTCAACACTGGGCCCTCGCCGGAACGTTGTTGACTGTTGGGCTTCTTACCGAAGCACTTATTTTCTTCTTTTCCGCATTCGAACCACTTCATGAAGAGGTCGACTGGACTCTTGTTTATCCTGAATTAGCAGGAATGCAGGATGATGAAGAACTTGGTCAAATCCCAACTTCTGTTAGAGGAAGCAGTTCTGCTTTAGAAAAGTTTGATGCTCTTCTTGAGCAAGGACAAATTACTCCTGATCTTTTTAATAAGCTTGGAAAAGGGCTTAGTAAACTTAGTGAAACTACCGAGAAATTATCTGATATATCTGACGCAGGAATAGCAACAAACGATTATGTAAATAATATTAAACAAGCTGCTACAGCCGTTAACTCTTATACGGAATCATATGTTAAATCAACCGAAGAGTTGAAAGAGTCTGTCACCAGACTCTCCGGGTCATACGACAAAACAGCTAACCTGATAACAGAATCGGGGAGTAATTATCAGCAATTATCCGAATCCTTCTCAATTATCGAAGGTGGTAGTAAATCATATGGCGAACAACTTGAATCTCTTAACAAAAACCTTTCTGCTTTAAATGCAGTTTATGAGCTTCAATTGCAGGGAACCGATGATCATCTCAAAACCTCTGAGACTCTCTATAAAAACCTTGATGAAATGATGACTGATTTGCAAGATACTGTCGGAGATACTAAGAAATATCGCGAAGAAGTTTCAAAACTTAGCGAAAATCTGTCTGCCCTGAATACAATATACGGCAATATGTTAGCGGCTATGAACGTAATGGGCAAATAGTACTATTTAGTTTTTAATTATAAACTTCATCCTTGAATTATGGGTCACGGAAAAGAAACCCCAAGACAAAAAATGATTGGTATGATGTATTTGGTGCTTACAGCATTGCTGGCACTGAATGTGTCTAAAGATGCCGTAGAAGCTTTTAAACTTGTCGATAAAAGTCTTACCAAAACTACTGAGAATTTTAGTACTAAAAATGAATTGATCTATCAGGAATTCGATCAGGCTGCTAGTGAAAATCCACAAAAAGCAGGCCCCTGGAAAAACATTGCATACGAGGTTAAGAAACGTGCTAACGAGATGCATGAATATATACAGGATCTAAAAATCGAGATCATCCAGACAGCCGAGGGAGAAGATAGTGATGCCCTTACAGCAGATGGAGAGATTATTGTTGAAGAAATTAAAAAAATTGACGAGAATAATGTTCCTTCACAAATACTTGTCGGATCAGATCAGAATGGAAAGGCATTTGACATGAAAGCTGCTATGGGAGAATACCGTACATTTTTACTGGATATAATTGGAAATAAGAATGTTAGTGCCTCAAGTTCTATCGAAGCCAGTCTTGATACAAACGATCCCGTAATTAAAGGAGAAAAGGTGCTTTGGGTTAACCATATGTTCCAGGCATCACCGCTTATTGCTTCAATTACCTTGCTATCCAAATTACAAAGCGATATTAGGAATTCTGAAGCTGAAGCTCTTAATTTCCTTTATCAGCAAATTGACGCCGGAGCTTTTAAATTTAATAAACTGGTTCCAACGGTAATTACTAATTCGAACTATATTATGAGAGGTAACGAATACCAGGCTGAGGTATTCATCGCTGCAACAGATACAACTCAACAACCTGAAGTTTTAGTTGGTAACTTTGAAACCACTGTTAATGCCAATGGAATTGAGGAATATCGTATGATCGGTGATTATGAAACATTAACTGTTGATGAACGCGGACGGGGAATCTACAAGAGAAAGCCTACTGTTCTTGGAGATAAAACCTGGGGTGGACTAATTAGAATGAGAGCCCCTGATGGGAATTTTACAAATTTTCCTTTCCAGGAAAAATATACTGTGGCACCACCCAATGTAGTTGTTTCTCCCACTGCTATGAATGTTTTCTATGTTGGTGTGGAAAATCCTGTTGATATTTCCGTTTCCGGAGCAGCCTCTGATAAAACTTTTGCCACTATGACAAACGGCACAATAAAAAAGGGAACTACTAAACAGTTTCGTGGTTCATTTATTGCAAGTCCGAGAACTCCGGGGAAAATGTCCAATGTTACAGTTACAGCAGAAATTAATGGTATAAGACGGTCGTTTGCACCCATCCCTTTCAGGGTAGAAGTAGTACCTGACCCTGTGGCAAAAATTGGTGGTAAAAACAGCGGGGCAATTGCAAAATCAATCCTAAGTGCCCAGGTGGCAGTTTTTGCTGAACTGGAAAATTTCCTGTTCGATATAAAATATAATGTTACCGCCTTTACAATTGAAATAAACGACCGTGGATTTGCCGTTACCGAACCATCAAGAAGCCATAGAGTTACAGCAGCCCAGAAAAGCTTAATTAACAGATTGAAGAGAAATGATCGTGTTGTATTTACCGATATTAAAGCGGTTGGACCCGATGGTCGCCAAAGGTCACTTCCTCCAATTGTTCTGAAAATTGAATAACAATAAACTTATTTTCGATATGAAAAAACATAGAATAATAATTCCGGGAATACTCTTCCTAAGCATTCTATTCGCTCCTGCTCTGAAACTTTCAGCTCAGGAATCCCCTGCATGGGTAAAAGGCTTATATAAAAAAGATATTAGGGATAAATCACCAATCCCTTACTCTCACGTGCGCGAAGCAGATGTTATGTGGTCGAAAAGAATATGGAGGGTGATCGACCTTAGAAAAAAAATAAATCAACCATTGTACTTCCCTACTACACCAATTGGCGATCGTGCAAGTCTTATACATATAATTCTCGCTGAAATTAAGTCGGGAACAGTAAATGCTTACGATGCCGATGTTGGTGATGATATGACCGTTAAAATTACTCAGGCTGATATAGACAGGAAAATGGGAGCTGAAGCTGACTCAACAAATATCCAGATAGCCCCCGGTGTTTATAGAGATACTGTAATTATTTATGAACCAAGTCCTGAAGATGTTAAGCAGATCCAGGTTCAGGAAGAGTGGTTCTTTGATAAAAAACACTCCCGGATGGATGTCAGGATCCTTGGATTAATGCCAATCCGGCATTATTATGACAGTGAAGTTGGTGAATTTAAGAGATCAAGGATATGCTGGATCTATTATCCTGATTTCAGGAATACATTTGCAAATCATGAAATTTTTAATCCTAATAATGACGCTCACCGGATTTCTTATGACGACTTCTTTATGCAAAGAAGATTCACCAGCACAATCATTGCGGAATCAAACGTTTACGATAACCGTCAGATAAGTGATTATGAAACAGGGAAAGAGGCGTTAATTGAGGCGCAACGCATAAAAGAATGGTTATTCGACATTGAACATGATCTCTGGGAATACTAATCTTGAAAGATATCTTTCACTAATAAAAAAGACACTGCAAAAGTGTCTTTTTTTTATATATACTTCTCCCCTTTACGAAGCTTAATGTCATTTACAAATTGCTTGATTTTCTGTTCGTCTTTTTTCTTGCAGATAAGAAGTATATCATCTGTATCAATAACAATACAATCTTCCAATCCCTGCAATACAACAAGCTTATCATCCGATACTCTCACAATAGATCCTTTAACATCATAATCGAAAATATTTTGTCCGGTTATTGCATTTTTATTCTTGTCCTTTTTTAAGTTATCGTATAACGAACCCCAGGTACCAAGATCTGACCAGCCAAAATCAGAACATAAAACATATACATTATCTGCTTTTTCCATTATACCATAATCGATGGAAATGTTTTTGCATTTTGAATATGTTTTAAGAATAAATTCGTTTTCTCTATTAGTATCATAAAATTTTACTCCTTCCCTGAATATACTATCAACTTCAGATAAATGCTTGTCAAATGCATTCATTATTGAGTTGAGCGACCAGATAAAAATTCCGGAGTTCCAATAAAATTCACCACTTTCATAAAAAACCTTAGCCAAATCATAATCAGGTTTTTCTGTAAATGTTTTAACCTTATTTAGGTTCTTATTTGTGCCTGCTATTTCCCCCTTTGAAACCTGAATATATCCGTAACCTGTTTCAGGCCTGTCAGGTTTTATTCCAAGTGTTAATAATGCATCCCGATTCCTGATAAATTTAAAACCCTCTTTTATCCTGTCTCTGAACTGTTTTTCCTTTTGTATAAAATGATCAGAAGGTGCAACAACAATATAAGCGTTCGGATTTATTTTGTTTATCTTATAATTTGCATAAGCTATGCAGGGGGCAGTGTTTTTCCTTAATGGTTCAAGCAGAATATTGGATGGGTTTATCCTGGGAAGTTGCCCCAGAACAAGTTCCTTATAGTCAGCATTAGTTACGATCAGAACATTTTCTTCAGGACAAATATCAGTAAACCTGTCAAATGTTTGTTGAAGAAGTGTCTTTCCTATTCCCAGAATATCAAGAAATTGTTTGGGTTTTTGTGTACGACTATAAGGCCAAAACCTGCTCCCTATCCCTCCTGCCATAATCACACAATAATTGTTCTTATCCATAATTTTCTTTTTTTTTAATTTCAATTTACTAAAAATTTTCCTATTAAGTGAAATATTTAACAAAATAGTTTGATTAGAACATATCATCCGATTATCTTCCGGTAAATCAATAATATTTATGATATTTGTATTTTTATTAGTTATCTGTGATGAGGTGAAGAAAAGGCAAAAGGCAGAAGGCAGAAGGCAAAAGGGAAGAATGAAGAGGTGAGTGATGAGTGAAGAAGTAAGATTCACGATTCTTCAATTTTAGTCACTTTAAACTTTAGGCACTTCTTCATTTAGACACTGAATAGTTACAATAATTAAAAGTATGCAGTTTTTTTATCATTTTGGGAAATATTTTATCCTGCTGACAAAGGTCTTCTCAAAACCTGAAAAGAGTAGAATATACTATAACCAAACCCTTAAAGAACTTATTAATTTGGGAGTCAATTCTATCGGTATTGTTATTATTATATCCGCCTTTACCGGTGCAGTAATAACTTTACAAACAGCATATAATACTGAAAATCCTTTTTACCCAAGGTACCTGATAGGACTTATGGCACGTGATACTATTATCCTGGAGTTTTCATCTACTATGGTAGGATTAATACTTGCAGGAAAAATTGGATCTAGTATAGCCTCAGAGATAGGGACAATGAGGATAACAGAACAAATTGACGCCCTCGAAATTATGGGTGTGAATTCAGCAAGCTATCTTATCCTTCCTAAGATAATTGCATCTGTTCTTTTTAATCCCCTGCTCACCATGATAAGTATAGCTGTTGGTGTGTTTGGTGGCTGGATTGCCGGAACAGCAACAGGTGTAGTGTCATCTGAAGATTATATATATGGTATTCAGTTTGCATTTATCCCATTTTATGTAACATACGCTCTTATTAAAACTGTATTCTACGCTTTTATTATAACATCTGTTTCTTCATACTATGGGTATTTTGTCAGGGGTGGGGCGCTGGAAGTGGGACGTTCCAGCACAAAAGCAGTTGTTTACAGCTGTATATTAATATTACTTTGCGATGTAATCCTTACCCAATTGATATTATCATGATAAAGGTAGATCATATATGGAAATCTTTTGACCATCAAACTGTTCTTAAAGATATCAGTGTTGAATTTGAAAAGGGAAAAATAAATCTTATCATCGGTCAGAGTGGTTCAGGGAAAACTGTTCTTCTAAAGTCAATAGTTGGCTTACTTGATATTGATAAGGGAGAGATTTTATTTGAAGACATTGTTTATAGCAAACTTAATTTTAAGAAGAAAAAAGAAATTAGAAAAAAAATCGGGATGCTATTCCAGGGAAGTGCCCTTTTCGACTCCTCTACTGTTGAGGAAAATGTTATCTACCCTCTTAATATGTTCACAAACATGAGCTATGAAGAAAAAAGGGAGCGTGCTAATTTTTGCCTGAACAGGGTCAATATTTTAAATGCGAATCATCTCTACCCCTCTGAAATTAGTGGTGGAATGCAAAAGCGGGTTGCCATCGCCAGGGCTATAGCTCTTAATCCGGAATACCTTTTCTGTGATGAACCTGATTCGGGACTGGACCCTATTACAACCCTGAGGATAAATAACCTGATCAAAGAAATTACCGAGGAATTTAATACAATTACCATTGTAAACACCCATGATATGAATTCGGTAATGGAGTTTGGCGAAAAGATTATTTTTATTCATATGGGACAAAAATGGTGGGAAGGCACAAATAAAGATATCCTTCATTCAGAAAATGAAAAATTAAACGATTTTGTTTTTGCAAACCATATGGCAAAACGTGTAAAACAAATGAAACTAATATAAATTTCCTTTACGAAATTATTAATCTTAATTCTTATCACACTCTGGAAACATATATTTTATGAAAAAAAAGAATTCCGGTTTCAACACAAAACTTGTACACTTAGGAGAACTAGAAGATTCAATGGGTAGCATAACTGTCCCTATTTTTCAAACATCTACTTTTTCTTTTAAAAACGCACAGCACGGAGCCGATTGCTTTTCGGGTAAAGACGACGGATATATTTATACCCGGCTTGGGAACCCAACTATAAATGCCCTTGAAGAAACGATAGCTGAACTTGAAAATGGATTCGGAGGAATTGCAACCAGCTCGGGAATGGGTGCTGTTAATTCAATTTATCTGGCTTTACTCGGACAAGGTGCCCATCTGGTAAGTACAGCTTCAGTATATGGACCCTCACGCAATGTAATCGAAAAACACTACAGCCGCTTTGGCGTTGAAGCTACTTTTGTGGATACCACTGATCCTGATAATGTAATAAAATCGATTAAGCCTAACACAAAAATGATCCTGGTCGAAACCCCTTCTAATCCCACTATGCAAATAACCGATATCCGTAAAATTGCAGAAATTGCGCACAAACATGAAATCCCACTTGTTGTAGATAATACTTTTTCAAGTCCCTATCTCCAAAATCCCCTCGACCTGGGCGCTGATGTTGTGTTCCACTCTATTACAAAATTTATTAATGGCCATGCTGATGTAGTTGGCGGAGTTATTGTAACAAAAGAGGAAAATCTTTATAAACTGATCAGAAACATGATGGTAAATTTTGGTTGCAATATGGACCCGCACCAGG
>JAUVHQ010000125.1 GCA_030593185.1 Bacteroidota bacterium | reverse complement strand
ATACAAAACGATTAACAAACTTGTTATAAATCCAATTGTTAGTCCTGTAATGTTGATGAAAGCATAAAATTTTTGCCTTTGGATGTTGCGTAATGCAATTTTCAGGTAGTTGAAAAACACGGGTTTTGGTTTATAATTAACTTGAGATTTGTGAACGTAGCTATTTAGACAGCTTTACACGCACTGCAATAGGTCCTTTATGCCCCATCTCAATTTCAAAAATAACAGCATTACCCTCCGTTATTTCTTCAAGTATATTATTTACATGTACAAATACGCTTTCCTTTGTTTCCTTATCCTTTATAAAACCAAAACCTTTAGAATCGTTAAAAAAGGTTACTGTTCCCTCTCTTATAGGATCGGATTCTTCATCAGAACTGGCAGGTATTCCAACCTCAATATCTTCTAGTTTAATATCTTTCTTTTTGGTAGGATCAGGAGGTGTGGAGGTAATATTTCCATTTTCATCGACATAGGCAATCATGTCGTCCAGACCACTTTTTTTCTCGCTTTCTTTCCTGGCTAACCTCTTCTTTTCTTTTTCCTTTTTCTTTTTCTCCTTCTTGTTTCTTACTTCCTTTTTGTTGAATGTTTCTTGCGATCTAGCCATAGATTATTCTTGCTTTATTAATAATTTGGTAAAGTTACGTTTTATTTTCAGTGTTTAGAAAATTATCTGCTTTTTTCCAATTCTGAATAAAAACGAGCTACCTGGTTTTGATCTTGAATAAATGAAAGTGATAATACGCGGAATATTTCACTGTATAGGCTGTTTACCCAATTGAACTTGCATTACATTACACACAATGTTGTAATTGCGTAAATTCACATGTATCTTAAAATTAAAACCTTTTTATATAAGAATGACAGTATGGTTTTTCGCCGTTTTTGCTGTAGTAGTCCTGATGATAATTTTCAGCTTTCCAGAATGCCGTGGCTTTGGTTACTTTAGTTGCAATATTATAACCTTTTTTCTCCAGTGCTTTAATAAGCTTTTCAGCAATTTCTCTCTGTTCTTCATTCAGATAAAAAATTTCTGAACGATATTGTGTGCCAATATCAGGACCCTGCCGGTTTACCTGGGTTGGATCATGTATTTCGAAGAATAATTTTGCTATTTCCTCAAAAGAAGTCAGAGAATTATCAAAAATCACTTCAATGGCTTCTGCATGGTTTGTATTATCACTGCAAACTTCATCATATGTAGGATTATCTTTATCTCCTCCTATATACCCGACATCAGTGCTGATTACGCCGTTAGCTTTTCTAAAGAAGTGTTCCATTCCCCAAAAACATCCACCGGCAAAAATAGCACGTCCGGTTTTCACTATGGTATTTTTATCTACCGGAACAAAATCTAATGAAATAGAATTTACACAATGCCTGATATTTTTTTCAGTGTACTTTTCTCCTTTAAAAACATGACCCAGGTGAGCACCGCAATTGGCACACATAATTTCCGTTCTGATACCATCTGCATCAGGTATCCGTTTTACTGCTTTTGGAATTTCATCATCGAAACTTGGCCAGCCGCAATGTGACTCAAACTTGTCTGCGGAATGATAGAGATGTGAACCACACTTTTTACATACATATGTACCTTTTCCGTCAAAATTAAGGTACTTACCTGTAAAAGGCATCTCAGTGCCTTTATCAATGATCACTCTTTCTTCTTCAGGTGTTAGTTTATTGTACTTCATAACTGCTTGTGCATTAACATTTAGATCAAATATTAAAACTATTAAAGATATTAATAAGTATTTCATTTATTATTGTGTTATAATTGTTTTATTGTTATTTACTTTCTTGTCGACTGTGGACTGTGGACTGTGGACTGCCGACTGAATAGTTACCATTTATTTTATTGTTATTTTTCCTGAAGCTCCTGGAATTTTTTCAGAATTTCTTCCAGATCGATCAAACCATCTGCAGTGTCGAGGTATGTTTTTCCATCCTTTTCAATAAAGCCATACATACCATATATCGTCTTCAGAATTTGCTTATCAATCCGTGTAAGATACCTGACGCTATAAAGTTGCGAATATTCTTCAACCCTTGCTCCTTCAGCAGTATACAGATAATCTACCTGTGCCCACTCTTTATCCGGACTTACATCCATAAGTGTGGCATCCATGTATTGGCCCTCAACCAGGTTTTCTGCTTTTTCCAGGGCTTTCCCGTCTACAAGTATTATGTTTTTCCTTTTGTTCGTATTAACGTAAATCATTCTCTCGTCTAATTCTTCATACACCTCTGTAATGATCTCGTCCTCCGGTATTTCATTAATTTTTGTTTCTCCCGGTCTGAACCAGATGTCAGATATGCAGGTATCGTCCCATTTTGTACCTTTATAAACATCAACTATCTCGAGATGCAAAATATACTGTACAGAAGGAACCGTATCGCATCCGGAGCATGATTTTGTAATCTCTTCAAACTTTTTACCAAAGTCGTCAAGAAATAATTGTTTACTTTGCTCCTCAAATTCAACTGCTTTCAGCCGGTCGAACGGTAATTTGAATTCTTGTGGTCCCAGGGTATCCTTCAGGGTGATCAGGTTTTCGTTGCCAAATTGTCTTATACGGCAAACTGATATAATTTCAGTGACCTCTCCGGGTATCATAAAACCGACAAACAGAGAGAGCCGAAGGATTTTTGGGCGGTTATTCTTAAAATAGAGGTCCCCGGATTTTTGATAACCGTTGACAATACAGATTATTTCATTTAACCTGTCACCCATTCCAACATAAACAGATTCGCCAATACCATCCCCTTTAACTCCCTCAACCCAGGCTGTTGTGCCATCCATGTCAAACAAATTATGTGCACCATATTCACCTAATTCATCAAAGGGACTCCCATCATCCAATTCTGAACTAGCTAAATATAAGCCCATTGCGGAACGTAGAAAGATTTTTCTCCATTGAGAATGTGCCGGAATTAAAGTGGCAAACATCAGGATTGCTATAAATGTTGTTATTTTCATTATTTATTCTGTTTGTTAAATATTATGTTAAAGATATTAATTTATAAAAAATTAGTAAACTTACTTATAACTAAATGTATCGGATTGTCAAAATTATTCATTGATACATACAGAGTTATTTCATTTTATTAATCATTCTCGTATTAAAAGGCTGAGGCTAAGGCTAAGGAATTTGATTGCTCATTTTAGACCTTTAAAATTCAATTTGTCTCATTTTTTATTTATGTCCTAAACTTCTAAAACCTCTTGCCTCCCTTAGCCTTAGCCTTAGCCTCAGCCTCAGCCTTAATACCTGGAGAAAAGATGAAATTATTACATTTTTTAATTACTTTGTGAAGTTATGTTCTAAATTGAATTAACGATTAAAATTATAAAATTTCCCAAAATGAATAAAATAGCATTGACATTTATTTTAATTATTTGTTGTTTTAGCCAGGCATTTTCCCAAAACAGAACCTTTACAAAACAAGACACTTTAAGAGGATCAATAACAGCAGAAAGAAAATGGTGGAATTTAACTTATTACCATCTTGATATATCAGTGAATCCGGCTGACAGTACAATCAAAGGAAAAAATACTGTAATGTATAAGGTGCTTGAACAGAACCAGGTAATGCAAATTGACCTTCAACCACCACTAACACTCTATAAAGCTGTACAGAATAGTAAAGAATTAACAATTAACCACGAAGGTAATGCACATTTCATCCATTTAGTCGCAAAACAGACCCCCGGATCCATAAATGAAATAGAATTACACTATGGTGGCAGACCTCGTGTAGCCCGCAGACCTCCCTGGGATGGAGGCATTACGTGGGAAAAAGACAGGAATAATAAACCTTTTATTGCATCTTCGTGTCAGGGAATTGGCGCAAGCATATGGTGGCCGTGTAAAGATCACATGTACGATGAACCTGACAGTATGCTTATCAGTGTAACCGTTCCGGAATACCTGGTTAATGTTTCCAATGGAAAGCTTCGTATAGTGGAAACACATGATAATAAAACAAAAACTTATCATTGGTTCGTATCTAACCCAATAAATAATTATGGGGTCAATATAAATATTGCTGATTATGTCCATTTTTCAGAAAAATACCAGGGAGAAAAAGGAGAACTGGATTGCGACTACTATGTTCTGAAGGAAAATCTTGAAAAGGCTAAAAATCAATTTAAACAGGTAAAGCTCATGTTAGCAGCTTTTGAACACTGGTTCGGCCCCTACCCGTTTTATGAAGATGGTTATAAACTGGTTGAGGTACCATATCTCGGGATGGAACATCAAAGTTCTATTACTTACGGCAACGGATATCAAAATGGTTACCGGGGCAATGATCTGAGCGGGTCTGGCTGGGGAGAAAAATTTGATTTTATCATTATTCATGAATCGGGACATGAATGGTTTGCTAACAGTATAACCTGCAAGGATATAGCCGATATGTGGATACACGAGAGTTTTATAAATTATTCCGAAAGCTTGTTTGTTGAATATCATTATGGGAAACAGGCAGGGAATGAATATGTACTGGGGACACGCAGGAATATTCGAAATGACAGACCTATAATAGGTTTTTATAACGTCAATCATTCCGGATCAGGAGATATGTATTCCAAAGGAGGGAATATGTTACATACTCTTCGCCAGATTGTTAATGATGATGCAAAATGGCATGATATCCTGAGAGGACTTAATCACGAATTTTATCACCAGACAGTTACTTCGCAACAGATTGAAAATTATATAAGTGATAAAACCGGCAGGAACCTTTCACCATTCTTTGACCAGTATCTCAAAGATACCAGAATCCCTGTTTTTGAGTATTCAATAAAAGAAAATGAATTATCCTATCGCTGGAATAATTGCGTACGTAAATTTGATATGCCGGTAAAAGTATATTTGTCAGGAAAAGAAAAATGGCTTTATCCAACTTCAAGATGGTCAAAAACCGGGATTGGATCTAAAAATCCTACCCTGGTAATTGATCCCGGTTTCTATGTAGCAGTTTTGAATATTACCGGTAAATAAATACCAATAAAATTGTGTTGCGGTGTTGCCGATGGCTATCGTAGCAGCAAACTTCATTCAAGAGAATCACGGCATTTTTTCAGTTCATCAGGAATAGCGATTTGCTGGGGGCATTTTTCAAGGCACTCACCACATTCCACACATTTATCAGCCCTTTCTTCTTCTTTAACCAGAATAGAATGCCGTACACGTGCTATTGAGAAATTATCATACATTTTACCCTCATTATAAAAAGAAAATATTCCGGGAATATCAACCCCTTCAGGGCAGGGGATGCAATAATTACATCCTGTACATAGAATTAACTGCCTGTTCAAATACTCATCACGTACTTTTCGAATAATTTCGAGTTCAATGTTGCTTATTGAACCGGGTTTAGTTTCTTCTGCAGTTCTGCAATTTTCATTAACCTGTTTCAAATTGCTCATCCCACTGAGCACCATTGATACTTCAGGATGATTCCACACCCATTGTAATGCTATATCTGCCGGACTTTTACTAACACCAGATGAGTTCCATATATTGCGGATCCTTTCCGGTAAATTGTTTATTAAATAGCCACCTCGTAGTGGCTCCATAATAATCACTCCCATTCCTTTATTAGCAGCATATCTCAATCCTTCTGTTCCTGCCTGATGCTCTTCATCCATAAAATTGTACTGGATCTGGCAGAAATCCCAGTTGTATGCATCTGCAATTTCCTTGAATGCCAAAAGATCATCATGAAACGAGAAACCAATATTTGTGACCCTACCATCCTTTATGGCTCTATCAATAAAGTCAAAGACATCATTTTTTATAAGGGTTTCCCACCTCCTCTTAGTCAATGCATGCAAAAGGTAAAAATCAATATGATCAGTCCTGAGCCGTGTCAATTGTTCATCCAGGAGTCTATCCATATCATGCCTTTTTTCAACCTCCCAGCATGGCAATTTGGTTGCCAGATATACCTTTTCACGATATCCTTTTTTTAAAAACCGTCCGACAAAATCCTCACTTGTTCCTTTGTGGTAGGTATAGGCGGTATCAAAATAATTCACCCCACTTTTGATAGCCTCAACGAGCATTTGTTCCGTTTCAGGTTCATTTATTCTTCCTTCATCATTATTAAGTACCGGGAATCGCATGCAACCAAACCCAAGGATTGACAGCTTAATTCCGGTTTTTCCAATTGTCCTGTATTGCATTATTTATTCTTGTTCACATAAAATTTTTCTTTCGGGATAAAGATAATATTTTATCATTCTTTTGAAATTTAAAGAATTCATTGAATCTTTGCAGGGAATTTGGAGAGATGCCGGAGTGGTCGAACGGGGCGGTCTCGAAAACCGTTGTCCCGCTTTGTCGGGACCGAGGGTTCGAATCCCCCTCTCTCCGCAAACCCTCAAACCAACCCCGGCGCCAGCCGGGGTTTTTATTTGTAGTGGTGACTGTTGAAAGCTTGCTTTCATAAAGGCACTACTTCAAATAAAAATAACCCGAAGGGTTGGTTTGAGGGATTGCAGGGTGCCACACCAGGGATCAC
>JAUVHQ010000158.1 GCA_030593185.1 Bacteroidota bacterium | reverse complement strand
CCTGTCAAAAGCCAGGTTTGCACCGTTGCACATTATGGGATGTCCTGCCCCGAATGCACCGGCGGTTGAGGCTGTGAGACTGAGAAATTCTATTTGCTGCAAGCGCTGAAAGAAATTATTGTTGCTTTTAAGAAGCACCGGTCCTGCCATTAATTTGGGATGATATTTTTCGTAAAAACCGGCAAAAACAGATATCCAGCGGGAAGGATGATGGCAATCAGCATCAGTGGTAATGATCAGGTTTCCGGTGGCTTTTTCAAACCCGGTTTGAAGAGCCATTTTCTTTCCTGTTCCACTGTTCCCGGTAAGATGGAAATTTTCCATATCGGCAATATGCTTACTTATTAGCTGAAAGCTCCGGTCATCAGAATGATCATCTACAAAAATAACCTCCAGAAGCCGGCCGGGATAATCCTGATCACGGATACTTCTGATTAAACCCGGAATATTATGCTCTTCGTTCCTTACCGGAACTATCAGGGATACAGGAGTGGTAAATTTGTTATTTTTAACAATAAAGTTTTTTAACTTTCTCCATCCTCTATACAAATAGAGGATCATCAGCATATAAACCAGTCCGGATAATATTACGGTCAGTGTAAAAACAGGCATGGAGCCAAGTTAAAAGATAAAAGTAAAGAGTAAAAAGAATAAAAGATAAAGTTAAGGATTCTTTTAGGAATTCATGTTGTTCTTAGGAGATTGCTTCGTGGTTTCACTCCTCGCAAAATCCTTTTTTGTTTAAAAGAATATGTTTCGCTAACCAGATACCAGTGACCAGTAACCAGCAACCAGATACCAGTAACCGGGTTTCTCTCTATTTCATCCATTCAAAAAGCAGGTAATGTTCGCCATCCATCCCCAGGGTTTCGTAAACCTTCCGGGCATTGGTATTGGTTTTATCAACATACAATCTCAGTCCCCGGATGTTTTCATCCTTTTGCACAATGTTTTTCAGGTGCAGATACATAGTTTTAAAAACATCTTTTTTTCTGAATTCCGGTAAAACATAAACCGAATGTATCCAGTAAACATTACCGTTACGCCAGTCGCTCCACTCAAATGTGATCATCAGGGAGGCGATTATTTTATTTCCTGATTCAGCAACAAAATAGATCCCCTTCTCAAGGTTATTAAATACCGCGTTTACACCTTTGTTTACAATGTCCCGGTCAAGATCAATCTGCTCGGTCTCCCTGGACATCCTGATCTGAAAATCAACGATACTGTTTTCGTCACCGGGTTTTGCTTTTCTGACAGTAATCATTTTTTGAATATTGGAATATTAAAACCTATGGGTTGGCTATTTAAATATAGTCTCAAATTTAGTAATTAACTTAAGTTGCTCGTTACTGGTTGCTGGTTACTGGTTACTGGTTAATTCAAAATTCATTATTCGATATTCATTATTTTCTTTTTCACCTATTCTCCATTTGTCGTTTCCAATTGCGCCGGATGCAAGGTTTATAGTTCTATTTGAAAACGGTAGTTCCGGCGCATTTACTATACTACCCTGTACCCCGGGTGGCGCTACGCTTTCAGAATTCATTTTTCATGTTTCGGTTAAAATTTGTGCATACCATTAAAGCATAATAAGTATACGGATTTTGCGAACGAAGTGAAGCAATCTCTCCCGGCTTTTCGTAAAGCTCATTACAGTCCTTTTCTTTGGCATTCTGGTTATTTTTGGGAGATTGCTTCGTCGCTTCGCTCCTCGCAAAATCCTTTTTCAACCTGTAAAATCCGGTTAAAACTACTTCTCTTCGCGCTTTACTTTTCCCTCTTCTCTTTTGCCTTCTGCCTTTTGCCTTTTGCCTTCTTCTATTCCTTACTCCTTACTTCTTTTCTCATCTTCTCATTTTCTCCTCTTCTCTTCTTCGCCCCATCGCCTCTTCCCTCTTCCATCTTTCCATTATTCCATCATTCCATTCTTTTACGTTTGATACTCATCCCAGCTTTTTATAGCAATATCTGACATGTCCAGCTTACAAAATGCCAGGATAAAAGCACTTGCCAGGCGTGCGTTGGTAATGAGCGGAACGTTGAAATCCACAGCGTTTCGCCTGATACTGTAATCGTTTTCAAGTTCACTTTTTGAAAGGTTTTTGGGGATATTGATCACAAGATCTACTTCTTTATTACGTATCAGATCAATAGTGTTCGGGGTTTCCTTTTCATCGGGCCAGCAAGCTACTTCAGCTTCTATCCCGTTGGTCTCAAGAAATTTCTGAGTGCCCCGTGTGGCATATAATTTATACCCCTTTTTATTTAGTTCCCTGGCGCTTTCTATCAACTCTACCTTCGAACGTGGTTCTCCGGTTGAGAGAAGAATTGCTTTTCGGGGTATTGAATAACCTACCGATAACATTGACTTCAGTATACCTTCATAAAAATCTTCACCAATACATCCTACCTCTCCGGTTGATGACATATCAACTCCCAGTATCGGGTCAGCTTTTTGAAGGCGTGAAAAGGAGAATTGCGGAGCTTTAATGCCTATATAATCCAGGTCGAAAATGGACTTATGCGGTTTTTCCACTTTTTCTCCGAGCATCACCCGTGTAGCCATTTCAATAAGATTGGTTTTCAGCACCTTTGATACAAAAGGCATACTGCGGCTTGCCCTGAGGTTACATTCAATCACTTTTATATCGTTGTCTTTTGCAAGAAATTGTATGTTAAACGGACCGGAAATATTGAGTTCTTTAGCTATTTGACGAGTGATACGTTTAATACGTCTTACTGTTTCAAAATAGATCTTTTGAGGTGGAAAGATCATGGTTGCATCGCCCGAGTGGACACCGGCAAACTCAACATGCTCCGAAATAGCATACGCGATTAGCTCACCGGAACCGGCAACTGCATCAATCTCAATTTCCTTGGCATTTTCAATAAATTCGGAAACCACAACCGGGTATTGTTTGGAGACCCGGGATGCCATTTCCAGGAAATGTCCGAGTTCATCTTTGTTTGATACCACATTCATTGCCGCACCAGACAAAACATAGGATGGTCTTACCAGTACGGGAAACCCAATCTCATCAACAAAGCCATAAATATCACCGGTACTGGTAAGCTCTTTCCAGCGTGGCTGGTCAACCCCGATACTGTCGAGCATAGAGGAAAATTTATGCCTGTTCTCAGCCCGGTCAATTGAAAGCGGAGAGGTACCCAGTATCTTTACGTTTTGCTCGTGCAGCCGGATAGCCAGGTTATTCGGTATTTGTCCGCCGGTGGAGACAATCACTCCTTCAGGTGATTCCAGGTCAGTAATATCCAGTACCCTTTCCAGGGAAAGTTCGTCAAAATAAAGTCTGTCGCAGATATCATAATCAGTACTTACAGTTTCAGGGTTGTAATTGATCATTACCGACTGGTAACCATTTTTCTTTATGGTGTCCAGTGCATTCACGCCACACCAGTCGAACTCAACGCTGCTGCCGATACGGTATGCACCTGATCCCAGAACTATAACCGACTTCTTTAATACGGAATAATCAATATCATGTTCTATACCGCTATAAGTAAGATACAGGTAATTGGTCTGTGCAGGATATTCGGCTGCCAGCGTATCAATTTGTTTTACAGCCGGTACTATCCCTTGCGATTTCCTGTATTCCCTGACGGTGATCAGATCGTTTGCTATTTCATCAACCTTTGATTTCATAACGAACCTGGAAAGCTGGAAATCTGAGAATCCCAGGATCTTTGCTTCCCGGAGAGTGTCAACCGGTAACTTGTCGATCTTGTTGTAATTAGTAAGTTCCTTTTTAAGGTCAATAATATTCTTCAGTTTGTAGAGGAACCATTTATCGATCTTTGTCAGCTGGTTTATTTTCTCGACAGTAAATTTCTTTTCCAGTGCTTCGGCAATAACAAATATACGCATGTCGGTGGGTTGCGCGAGTTCTTCATCGATGTTCTTAAACCCGGCGATCCGGTTTCCTACAAATCCATGCATCCCCTGACCTATCATTCTTAATCCTTTCTGGATTGCTTCTTCAAAGGTTCTCCCGATGGACATTACCTCGCCCACACTTTTCATACTACTGCCGATAAGGTGAGAAACACCGTCGAATTTATTCAGGTCCCACCGCGGTATTTTACAAACAATATAATCCAGTGCCGGTTCAAAGAAGGCGGTTGTTGTTTTGGTAATAGAATTCTTAAGCTCATGCAGCCCGTACCCGACACCTAGTTTAGCTGCAATAAATGCCAGGGGATATCCGGTTGCTTTGGATGCAAGGGCGCTTGACCGGGAGAGGCGGGCGTTCACTTCAATTACCCTGTATTCCTCTGAATTCGGATCAAGTGCATACTGAATGTTACATTCCCCGATAATACCGATATGCCGGATAACCTTAATGGACAGTTCCCGCAGCTTATGATATTCTGTGTTAGTAAGTGTTTGTGATGGTGCCACCACGATACTTTCGCCCGTGTGTATTCCCAATGGATCAAAATTCTCCATATTGCAAACCGTTATACAGTTATCGTACCGGTCGCGTACCACTTCATATTCAACCTCTTTCCATCCTTTCAGTGATTCTTCCACAAGGATCTGACCGGAATAGGAAAATGCCCTGGAAGCCATGTCATGCAATTCTTCCTTGTTTTTACAGAAACCACTTCCCTGCCCGCCAAGTGAATATGCCGACCTGATAATTACGGGATAACCAAGACTCTCTGCTGCTATTATTCCATCTTTAACATTGTTGACTGCGATACTTCTGGGTGTCAGGACATTAATCTCTGCCAGTTTTTTGATAAATAAATCCCGGTCTTCAGTATCTATAATGGACTGGATAGGGGTTCCCAGTACCCGAATATTATATTTTTCGAATACTTTTTCCTTATACAGATCAATTCCACAGTTCAGGGCAGTCTGCCCTCCGAACGCGAGCAGGATACCATCTGGTTTTTCTTTCTTAATAACCTCTTCAACAAAATAAGGAGTTACCGGGAGGAAATAAATCTTGTCTGCTAATTTTTCCGAAGTTTGAACCGTTGCGATGTTCGGATTGATGAGGATAGTTTCAATATTTTCTTCACGAAGTGCTTTCAGTGCCTGTGACCCTGAATAGTCAAATTCACCTGCCTCCCCGATCTTTAAGGCTCCGGATCCCAAAACAACCACTTTTTTAACAGATTCCTTCATAGATGATTTTTATTATACGAATAATGGCCAAAAATACATTTTTTTTCAGGAAAGTTGAGGTTAAAAATTAAAAATGTATATATTTGCAAAATAAATGAATAAATATACAATAATGAAAACAAAGGTTCAGCGGCTGTCAGCGATAAAAAGAATTGTTGAGACAAAAAAAATTTCGAGCCAGGATGAATTATTGAAGAAACTCAATAACGAGGGATATCAGCTTACGCAGGCAACTCTCTCAAGGGATTTAAAGTATTTGAGGGTTGGTAAAATCCCGGATGACCGTAAAGGTTATATCTATAAACTTCCGGGAGAAGGAAAGGATCAGGAAATACCGGTTATGACAGATGAATTTCCTCTGAATGGTTTTGTATCCCTTGAGTTCGGTTCTGGTTTGGGAGTAATGAATACATTGCCCGGGTATGCCAGCAGCCTGGCATCGGCAATTGATCAAACA
>JAUVHQ010000087.1 GCA_030593185.1 Bacteroidota bacterium | reverse complement strand
ATATCCTATCCATTCCTGTATGCCGTAAGCACCGGCTTTATCGAAAGGCTTGAATTTCATGAGATAATACTCAATTTCGTCATCTGATAATTTTGTAAAATAAACATCGGTTGTGGCAATAAACGTGGTTTCTTTTTCTGCAGACCGCAGGCATACACCTGTAATTACTGTGTGTTTATTATCAGAAAGACTATAAAGCATCTGATATGCTTCACCATAGCTGTCCGGTTTATTCATAACCCTGTTATTGCACCATACAAGTGTATCTGCAGTTATCAGGATACAGTCATCATCTAACATTTCATTATAATTATCAGCCTTTTTCTTCGCAAGGAAAACCGGTATCTCCTCCATTGGCAATTCTTCAGGATACGACTCATCATCCCGAAAATTATCAACCACTTCAAATTCAATTCCCAACTCCTTAAGCAGATATTGCCTTCTCGGGGATTTTGAAGCCAGTAAAATTCTTTTTCCTTTCAAATTTTCAAGAACCATAAAGAAATTCAGAATTTTGTTTGAATGATATAACCTGCAAGAAATGAATATAAAATACCGGATAGCATAATCCCTTTAGTAAGGAAACTACACAAATAGTAATCATTTTTTGTTTGTGATAACGTTAACCTGAAAATCAGGTAGAGGCTTGGAAGGACCAGTGCTATACTTAAATATATCAGGGTACTGACATCAGGGATGAACATAAAATATACCCACAGCAATCCTGAAAGGAAAATTGCAAGTAATACAACAACAATTGCTTTGGTGATTCCCAATCCCAGCTTTACCGGTAAGGTTTTACGACCATACTCACGGTCACCTTCAAAGTCCTCCATGTCTTTAATAAGTTCCCTGATTAGTGTAAGCCAGAATGCAAAAATTGCAAAACCACCAACCCAACTTAAAAGAATGTTGAAATTTGCATGGTAATCAACCATTACCTTACCATACTCTGCATTAAGGCAGGGAACTTCAAATAAGACTACCATAAATGGTACTAATCCTGTAAGAAAAGAGACGATAATATTTCCTATAAGAAATTGTCTTTTATAAGTTGTTGAATAAAACCATAGAAGTCCGGGGATAAGGACAAAAATTACAGCAAGGATGGACAGATGAATTGAAAAAGACACAAAAATCCCCAGAGCTACTCCCGTGAAATTCATAACGATATGAATAAGCATTGCAGCTCTCCGTGAAATTTTCCTGCCTACAATTACATTATCAGGGCGGTTATATACATCTGTCTTAATATCAAAATAGTCGTTAATAACATACCCTGCACCGGTAATCAACATAGTAGAAAGAACAAGCAAAGCGAAATAGAACTCATTGAATTGCAGCCCGAAATCCTTAAAATGGATCACTTCTTCATTAAATACCACTGACAACTTATTAAGCAAAGGATAAATGATGATCCACCGCATAAGATATTGGGTTACAGCAATTATCAATAGATTTTGTACTCTGATAAGTTTGAAAAAAACTTTCATCTGTTTGCAATTTATTTTTAATGGTCAGATGCCGTTCACAACCACCCAGTGTTTATTAAGACGCAGCACTTGTTCAATCACATCGCGTACACATCCGTTACCACCTGTAAAATTTGAGACATATTTTGATATCTGTTTCACCTCAACAACTGCATCATCAGGGCATGTTGGAAAGCCAACCATTTTCATAACTTCCAGATCTGGCAGATCATCGCCCATATATAAAACATCTGATGCTTCAATCCGGTATTTTTTTAAAAAACCAATAATATCTGATTTTTTATTTGTTGAACCCAGGTAAATATCGTATACTCCAAGTTTCTGATATCTTTTAAGAACATTCGTCATTTCTCCTCCGGTTATTATTCCGACAGGATAATTTTTATTTACAGCCCTTTGCATTGCAAAACCATCTCTTATACTTGAGGTACGAATAAGGTTCCCATCTGTATCAAGCAACATAGTTTGCTCTGACAACACTCCGTCAACGTCAAAAACAAACGCTTTTACTCTTCTGAGTTGTTCCTTGAAATTACTCATATTCTCTTTTGTCTTTCTTTTCATGGTGTTTAATGATACTATCACTGATCAATTTATGAAACATGGTCAGTTCAGGTTTGAAAGATAATAAATCTGTATGCTTTTTTATAACATTCGTTTCATTATCTGAATATTTTATAACACAATGGATTGATCAGCAACTTAAGTTTGCTGAATTCACGGGAATAAAAAAAGCCCTGAATTGATCAAGGCTTTTTTTGTTAGTTAAAACCGGCTTTACTTATTAAATTCGTCTTTTTTAATTTCTTTCAGATCCAGCATATAGTTTGCGTAAGCATATGGGTTAACCATTTTATAACAGTCATCAAAAGCGTCCCCACTTACCAGTACTGTTTCTCCCTGCTCAAATGGTGTCAGCATATCCATCACTTCTCCGGCATCACAAATCTCAAAACGTGAATAGATTTCACCAGGTTGAAATTGAGCATAACTGGTTTCTTCATTATAAATTATAGTCCCACTGGTTTCTACAAGGGGAAAACGCATATCTCCATCACAACCACATTTAGGTTGCTTTTTACATCCGGGTTGTAAAGAGAAAACCAGAACTCCAAATAAAAATATGAACTTATAAAACCTACGCATTGCGAAAGTCAATCTTTTCTATATGAATATTTAAAAATTATATTTATTATCCTCAATCAACTTATCTGCAATTCTTCTCCTGGCTTCTTTGGTGTTTACGCCATTTATGGCAGTGTAATAGTTTGTTCCTTTAATCAGCAGGTCTTTCACCTCCCCTTCAGCATATGAATAAATTGCATCTTTTGCAAATTTACTTATTTTTCCTGAAGCATCATAAACAAAAACATCGATAATATCTTTATATACCTTTATCTGCTCTGCATCCTTAATGTTCTCAAGTTTTTCGACACGAAGCAGTGATGATTCCGAGATATAAAGAAGCATAATAATATCTGCAATACTATTCAGTATCTCCTGTTCGTACACCAGTTTCCGCTGGAATTTCTCAGAAGCGGTATGAATAAGAAACAGGGCAATTTTCCTGAAGTTTCTGATAATTTGTTTCTTTTCAGTATAAAAATCACCTTCCGGTTCAGGGGTGCCGGATAAATTAACAAGGTCTTTATATGCTTTTTCAGCTTCACCAAACAGGTCAAAATATCCTTTAGCACCTCTCTTCAGGACAGTATCAACAACCAGTATTTTATTTATCTCGTTTGTACCCTCAAATATCCTGTTTATCCGTGAGTCACGATATCCCCTGTCAACATCCAATTCAGCTGAATAACCCATTCCACCATGTATCTGCACATTTTCATCAACAATATAATCGAGTACATCAGAGCCAAATACTTTAAGAACAGCGGCTTCGACAGCAAATTGTGCAAAAGCATCAATTGTGGTCTTTTCTTTAGTATTTCCCTCAAGGTTTTGCTCAACATACTGATCGATATTATAACTTGCCCTAAAAACAGCCGATTCCGTAACAAAATTTTTAATGACTTGCTCTGCCAGTTTATGTTTTATCGATCCAAAAGTACTGATCAGCAATCCGAACTGTTTTCTTTCATTGGCATACTGAACAGATTGATTAATAGCGTATTTTGCAGCTCCCAGAACATTTCCACCAAGCTTTATCCGTCCCATATGAAGTATATTCAGTGCGATCCTGAATCCTTGTCCCCGATTTCCAAGAAGATTTTCTACCGGTACTTTACAGTCATTAAAAAAAATCTGACGGGTTGATGAGCCTTTAATACCCATTTTTTTCTCCTCCGGATTGAACACTATGCCCGGGAAGTTACGTTCAACGATAAAAGCACTGAGCACTCTGTCATTATCAATTTTTGCAAACACAGTAATAATATCGGCAAATCCCGAATTGGTTATCCACATTTTTTGTCCATTAAGCAGATAGTACTTGCCATCTTCGGATAACGTTGCTTTAGTCTTGCCTGCGTTTGCATCAGAGCCGGCACCCGGTTCAGTAAGAGCGTATGCTCCTTTCCATTCACCTGATGCAAGCTTTGGAAGATACTTTTCTTTTTGCTGGTCATTACCATAATAGAGGATTGGCAATGTACCAATACCTGTATGGCATGAATAAGCCACAGCAAATGAATAACCTGACCCAATTACATCACCTGCAAGCATCGAGGTTACGAAAGACTGTTCAAACCCGTCATATTTTTCCGGAAGAGAGATACTCAGAAGGCCGAGCTCTCCGGCTTTGGTTAATAGGTCTGCCATTAGTCCTTCTTCCTGCTGGTCAATCCTGTCAAGATTCGGAAAAACTTCGGTATCCAGAAAATCCCGGCATGTTTGAGCGATCATTTTCTGCTCTTCGTCAAACTCTTCAGGTATAAAAATATCTTTTGCTTCTGTTTCCTTAACAATAAATTCACCACCTGTTACTTTTTTATTTTTTTCCATAATTATTTTTTTTCAGGTTTTGCTAATTTTATCTTACAGTTCAAATTCCTAATGATAAAGTTACAATTTCAGCAATATCATAGTTCTTCACTTCCTCTACTTTATCTTTATATTTAATTCCATCAGTGATCATAGTCATACAATATGGGCAAGCTGTTATAATAATATCAGCTCCGGTTTCAAGTGCCTCTTCAGTTCTTTCAATAAATATTTCTTTATCCCCTTTCTCAGCTTCTTTAAACATTTGCCCTCCACCTGCTCCGCAGCAAAGAGCATTACTTTTATTCCTCTTCATTTCTTTCTTTTCTGATGGAATAAAATCAAGCACTTTCCTGGGTGCAGCATATTCGCCGTTTGCCCTGCCCAGATAACAAGGATCATGGTATGTAATGGTTTTTTCGTTAAAAATTGCAGACTTAACTTTCAAATTTCCAGCTTCAATCTGATCTCTCAAAAACTGTGTATGATGAATCACCTGGTAATTTCCATTATATTGAGAATATTCGTTTTTAAAAGTATTAAATGCATGAGGATCGCAAGTTATGATTTTTTTTACTTCATATCCGTTCAGTAGTTCAATATTCATTATTGCCTGCATCTGGAAAAGCATTTCATTACCAGCTCTTCTGGCCACATCTCCTGTTGAAGATTCTTCAGTACCCAGGACTGCATAACTTACACCTAAATGGGTAAGTATCTTTACAAAAGCTCTGACAACTTTTTTATACCGGTCGTCAAAAGCCCCGGCACTACCGACCCAAAAGAGATATTCCGGCTTCTCATTTTTTGCAAAAAGATCAGCCATTACCGGAACATCTATTTTTTGTTTTTCCATAAAATGCTTATCTCTGGTGTATAAAAAAGATTTCTAAAAGTTCTTCAGGATAATACATAGTTATCAAGGAATATTGGAATATTGGAATGTTGGAAAATAAGTTTAAGCCCTCCGTTAATATTTTTTCTTCCCATTATTCCATCTTTCCATTATTCCATCTTTTCTTCTATCTTCCCATTATTCCATTTTTCCATCATTCCACTATTCCATTCATTTCAATATCTTTTGCCCATTCCATCCTGTCCTCATGTGAAAACTGCCATGGAGCACCATTATTTTCAATATTTGAAAATGTATTATTTAGCGGTCCTGGGGCAGCAGATTCTTCCAGAACGAGGTATCTCCTCATTTCTAAAATAATAGCAAGAGGATCAATATTTACCGGACATTCGTAAGTACACGCGTTACAGGTTGTACAAGCCCATAATTCCTCTGCTGAAATGAAATCAAATAATGTCCTTGTATTTTTTTTGTTATCCTTTTCCGAACTTTTTCTATTAAACAGTTTATCAGCAATTTCTTCCAGATTATCACGTGTATCCATTACAATTTTTCTTGGAGACAGTTTTTTACCGGTAATATTTGCAGGGCAACCGGATGTACATCTTCCACATTCCGTACATGTATATGCATCCATTAAATGCTTCCATGTCAGATCTTTGATAGTTTTTGCACCAAATGTCACTTCTTCATTATCATCATCCTGGTCGGAATAATTTTCTTCCAGCATAAGTTTAACTTCTTTAGTTATTGATGGCATATTTGCCATTTCCCCTGCCGGACGGAGTTTTGAATAATATACATTAGGAAAAGAAAGAAAAACATGAAAATGCTTTGAATAAGGGATATAATTAAGAAAAACAAGTACACCTATTATATGAAACCACCAGGAAAATCTTTCAATAATAATTAAAGAAGAAGATGGCAATCCTGAGAATATGGGTTGAATAATACTGCTGATCATAAAAGATCCAACCTGAACATAATGTGAATCAGGTCTGGTTTGCAAGATGCTGTCAGCTGCATTCATAATAAGAATAGCGCTCATAAGTAGCAGCTCAGTAATCAAAATAATGTTAGCATCCGAACGCGGCCAGAGGGTCATCTCCTTATTCCAGAATCTTCTGATTCGAATAACATTTCGACGAATAAGAAAAACGGCACATCCAAACATAACGGTTATTGCAAAAAATTCAAATATTGAAACCATAATACCATAGAATCCACCAAAGAAAGAAAATAACCTGTGGGTTCCTGCAACTCCGTCAATAAGGATCTCGCACATTTCAATATTAACAATAATAAACCCCGCGTAAACAAAAATATGCAATAATGCTGCAACTGGTCGTTGCAGTATTTTTTGCTGACCTATTGCAATAAACAACACTCTTTTCCACCTTATGAGTATATTATCATTTATTGTAATGTCTTTACCAAGTTTTATACTCCGTGTAATTTTTCTGACTTTACGATAGAAAACTACAGTAGCTCCGAAAAGGATTAGGATAAAAATGATGCTGGTGAACATGGAAAGAATATTAAGACTTATTCTCTTTTACTATTGATATTAATTCAGGCAGAATTTTATGTACATCACCTACAATTCCATAATCAGCAGCCTCGAAAATGGGCGCATCAGGATCTGTATTAATAGCAACCAGGTACTTTGCGGAACTGATACCTGCAAGATGCTGAATTGCTCCTGAAATACCGGCTGCAATATAAAGATTAGGTGCAATTATTTTACCTGTTTGCCCTGTATGTTCTTCATGACTTCTCCATCCTTCATCAGAAACCGGTCGTGAGCAAGCGGTAGCTGCTCCAAGGAGTTCTGCAAGTTCCTCTATCGGGCCCCAGTTATCAGGTGATTTCATTCCCCTGCCACCTGAGACTACTATTTCCGCATCAGTCAGGAGTAGTTTTCCTGTTTGCTTGTCTGTACTGGTTACTCTGGTCTTAATATCGCTCTCCTGAATGCCGGTTGAATACTCCTCAATAGTTACATTATTATCTGAACTGATCAGTTTAAACGAGTTTTGCGATAAGGTAAGTATTTTAATATCAGAATTCAATTCCACATTCGCGAAAGCTTTCCCTGTAAACACTTTTTTATGTACTGTAAAAGGATCAACCTCAGATGGTAAGCAGGTTAACCCTGAACCCAGGGCAGCTTTCAACTTAACTGATAGCCGGGGTGCAAGAGCTTTACCCGTATTATTATGAGAAAGTAATATAACTTTGGCATTTTCTTTTTGTGCAACTTCTGAAATTATTTTTGTATACACCTGGTTATCCAGTGTTTTCAGATATCCGTTTGTTATACTCACAATTTTATCAGCACCATAATCACCTAATTTCTTAAGCTCTTCTTCAGCAACTTCACCAATGGAAATGGCAACAACAGGAACATTAAGTTTCTCAGCTACTTTTTGTGCATATGAAACCAATTCAAAAGATAATTTCTTAAATTTCCCGTCCCAGTTTTCTGTAAATACTAATACTGCCATGATACTATTTTGTTTTTGTTCGAGTTATTTTTAATCAAAATTTTCCGGTTAACTTAACTGCCAGACTGACCAATTCTATGAAATAACTTTTGCTTCATTCTGCAAAAGGTCAAATAGTTCTTTTACATTTTCAGGATCAATCATCTTACATGGTGGTTTAGGCTGAGGAAGTTCAAAACTCTTATGGTTTGTCAATATCTCAGTATCAGAAGCTTCCACCACATTCAAAGGTTTCTTTCTTGCCATCATAATTCCCCGCATAGCAGGAATTCTCGGCTCAATAGAAATTCCTTTCTGGACAATTGCAACAAACGGTGTATCAATGGAT
>JAUVHQ010000326.1 GCA_030593185.1 Bacteroidota bacterium | reverse complement strand
GTATAATGATCTTTCCCGGTTGTTAAATTTGCCTGAAGGTGCAAGCCACGAAATTGCAATACTTGTTGACGATAACGAGATGGTAGCCTCCGTACAGGATGATGCAAAAGCCTTAGTTGCTGATTATGAAGTCCTGAACTGGAAGGAAATTAGTCCTGAAATGGGTTACATAACTGAGGTTATGGACTTGTATATGTATATTTTTATTATGATCATTTTACTTGCTTTGTTGTTTGGTATCATTAATACAATGCTAATGGTAATACTTGAAAGAGTAAAAGAGATTGGAATGCTTCTGGCTGTGGGGATGAATAAATTAAAAGTGTTTACCATGATCGTGGTTGAAACTGTGCAGCTATCCCTGGTGGGGGGTGTTGCAGGTGTGATCGTCGGTAGTTTGATATCGAAATATTTTGAAACCCATGCAATAAACCTTTCCAGGTGGGCAAAGGGATATTCCCAGCTTGGGTATGACACTATGGTTTATTGCAATCTTGAGTCCGAAATGGTTATAAAAGTTACCATCCTTGTGATTCTTACCGGCATCATAGCTGCTATTTATCCGGCATATAAAGCATTGAAATATGATCCGGCAGAAGCATTACGAATGGAATAGAAGAAAATCGGCAGTCAACAGTCAACAGTCGGCAGTCATGGGGAAAAAAGGCAAAAGGCAAAAGAGAAGAGAAGAAAAGTCGGCAGTCAGCAGTCAGCAGTCGGCAGTTGGCGATCGACAAAAATGCAAAGTATGATGAGATTAGCCTAAAATTTTAGTCATTTTAATCATTCCAACCATAAAACACTGAATAATTACGAAACTTTAAATACAACATTATGAGCATTATAGAAATTAAAAACCTGACAAAAATATATGACGGCTCGGGCTTTGAAGTAAAAGCTGTTGATGGAATTGACCTTAATTTTGAGAAAGGAGAATTTGCTGCTATAGTTGGCCCATCAGGCTCCGGAAAAACCACACTGCTTAACATGCTGGGAGGACTGGATCATCCAACCTCAGGCGAAGTGTTTGTTAATGGCCAGAATATCTGGAAACTTAAGTCAAGGAAATTAACTGATTTCAGGTTGAACAACATTGGCTTCGTATTTCAGGCATATAACCTTATACCTGTGCTGACAGCAAAAGAAAATGTCGAATTCATTATGCATATGCAGGGCAGAAGCAAGAAAGAACGAGACAGCCGTACCCGGGAATTGCTTAAGGCTGTAGGGCTTGAAGAACGAATGAACAGCCGTCCATCCAAGTTGTCAGGTGGTCAACAACAAAGAGTTGCTGTTGCACGCGCACTGGCATCTAAACCAAAATTTATCCTGGCTGATGAGCCAACTGCAAACCTTGATTCAAAGTCAACAGAAACTTTACTTGATATAATGGAACACCTTAATAAAGAAGAGGATATCACTTTTATATTTTCCACTCACGATGCCAGGGTAGTGAAAAAAGCCAGAAGAGTTATCACCATCGAAGATGGGAAAGTTAAATCGAATGAGGTACGTTAATTGGAAGAATAGTTGGCAAAAATGCAAAAGGCAGTTGGCAAAATGGGAAGAATACCAGGAGCTTCGTAGTAAGTCGGAAGAAGTGGGACGAATGTTGAATCACATGGTGAAAAATCCTGAGAAGTATCGTCCGAAACAGTGAAAGGGAAATAACGCGATATTGCCAACTGCTCTTTGCCAACTGCCAACTATTTTGATTAAATTATTGAGTAAAATGCTTTAAATATGAGATTCTACCGGTCAGCTATACTGATGTTTATACTCTTTATACTTGCAAACAGATCTTTTGCACAAAACGGCAATTTTTCTTTCAAAGGGTACCTTAGCAATATGCAGACAGTTATGTATGAAGAGATTGATGAAAACTGGCTTTCAGATCATTTAATACATAACAGACTGAACTTCAAATGGTATATTTCTGATAATGCTGCTGCCACTGTAGAAATGAGAAATCGTTTAATCTATGGTGATTTCATAAAAATTATTCCGGGTTATAATACTATGATAGAACAAGATCAAGGGTGGATGAATTTGTCAATCAACCTGCTGGAAGAAAATTCATTTTTATTGAACAGTAACATCGATCGTGCATATCTGGATTTATATTTCGGGAAATTACAAATACGAACAGGCAGACAGCGGATCAACTGGGGGCGGACCTTTGCCTGGAACCCTAATGATATTTTCAATGCCTATTCGTTTTTCGATTTCGATTATGTTGAAAAACCGGGAAGTGATGCCGTTCTCGTACAATATTATACCGGATCTTCATCCGTTGCGCAGGCAGCTGTGAAAATCGACAGAAATGATAAGGTAACTGCAGCAGGACTTTTCCAATTCAATAAATGGGGATATGATTTTCAGTTCCTGGGAGGAATATTAAACAGTGATGACTGGGTAATAGGTGCAGGATGGGCGGGAGATATTAGTGGTGCAGGGTTTAGAGGCGAAATGAGCTGGTTCCGGCCGAAAGAAAATTTTTCAGATACCTCCGGAACCATTATGCTTTCCTTTTCCGGGGACTATACGTTTAAAAATTCGTTGAATATCCGGACTGAATTACTTTATAACGGCTTCGATCAGGCAATATCTGATTTCAGCGACTATTATTTTCAAACACTTTCGGTAAAAAATATTTCATTTACTGATTATTCCGTTTTTGCCGGGATATCTTATCCTTTTAATCCTCTTTTTAACGGAAGTTTTTCTGCTATGCTGTTTCCTTCCATGAATGGTTATTTTATCGGACCTGATCTGAGCCTGTCCCTGACGGATAATATGGATATTTCATTTATCCTTCAGCACTTCAACGGAGAATTCACTGAAGGGACCAGGGAGAAAATGACGCTTGCTTTCCTGCGGCTTAAGTGATTTTGTAAGAATAGATATTCTTAAAATATTTTT
>JAUVHQ010000145.1 GCA_030593185.1 Bacteroidota bacterium | reverse complement strand
TTTAATTTTTTTTTTACCATTTTTTTAACAAATTTAGTGTTCCCAAATCAGGTGTAAAAATTGGAATAAAATTTATTAATCAATATAACTCTTTTCCCATTCATGAATAATTCTCATCAGGACGTTTGGCAAAATTGTTTAACAATAATTAAAGATAACGTACCTTCAATAAGCTACAGAACCTGGTTTGAACCAATCGTTCCTATTCGAGTTGATAGTAATATCCTTACTATCCAGGTACCCAGCCCATTTTTTTATGAATACCTTGAAGAGCAGTATATTGATATTCTGAGGAAAACTCTCAGGAAAGAACTGGGGCCTGATGCAAAGCTGGAATATAATGTGGTTATAGAAAATTCACAGTTTGACCAGTCTAAACCTTATACTATAAAAATACCTACCAGGAATAAAACAGATTTAAGAAATCGTCCATTTTCACTACCACTGGAGTCTGATAGTAATTCAATAAAAAACCCATTTATCATACCAGGTATCAGGAAGCTTCATGTAGACCCAATGTTAAATGCTGATTATTCATTTCAAAATTTTATTGAAGGTGATTGTAACCGGTTGGCTCGTTCTGCCGGATTTGCAGTTGCAATTAAACCGGGAGGAACTGCTTTTAATCCTCTGTTATTATATGGTAACTCGGGACTGGGAAAAACCCACCTTGCTCAGGCAATTGGAATTTTAGTAAAAGAAAAATTTCCCGAGAAAATAGTTTTGTATGTTAACGCCAACAAATTCCAGACACAATTCGTTGAATCTGTAAGAAACAACAACAAAAATGATTTTCTACATTTCTACCAGATGATCGATCTGTTAATACTGGATGATGTTCATGAATTTGCAGGCAAGATAAAAACACAGGACACATTTTTCCACATCTTTAATCATCTACACCAAAGTGGTAAACAACTGATACTAACATCAGACAAACCACCAGTTGAGCTTCAGGGACTGGAACAAAGATTATTATCAAGATTCAAATGGGGATTGTCTGCCGATCTTCAGTCACCAGGTTTTGATACACGAATAGCAATACTAAAGACGAAAGCATATAATGACGGGATAGATCTTGATGATGAAATACTGGAATACGTTGCTACACATATAACAAATAATGTCCGCGAATTAGAAGGAGCACTTATTTCATTACTCGCACAATCAACTCTGAACAAGAAGGAAATCACTATCAATCTGGCTAAAGAGATGATTGATAAATTGATTAAGAATTCACGACGTGAGATCTCAATTGATTACATACAAAAGATTGTTTGCGACTATTATAATATTCCACTTAACCTGATACAGAGTAAAACCAGGAAAAGGGAGATTGTACAAGCACGCCAGGTAGCAATGTTCTTTTCTAAAAGTCTTACTAAATCTTCACTTGCCACTATTGGAACCCAAATTGGAGGGAAAGATCATGCAACTGTTTTACATGCCTGTAAAACTGTAAATAACCTTATTGATACTGATAAACAATTCAGATTACAAATACAGGATATTGAAAAGAAATTAAGTTTCTAATATAGAAAACAGGAGAGCTGAAAGGATAAGTACTTTCTTTCAGCCGAACGTGTCACTAGCTTTACCGGTAATAAAGAACAAATACCCTGTTTTACCGCTTATAACCATTTTTCACTGATTCTTTAAAAAGCATATAATTTGTTTAGGGCTATTTTTCAAGCTGCGATAAATAATAAGTCAGACTGGCTGTACCATCCATAGTTGGTTCGTTTGTTGAGTAATCTGCATGGTCATCATGATAAACTGCAAAGTCTGATTGAAATTTTTCATATTCATCTTTTTCAGACAGATATATTCCTTTCAAATTATTATAGATAGAATAATAAACCGGTCCGTCCACCAATCCGCCCAGAGGTTGTTCTCCTTTGATATAAAGCAGTGCTGCATGAGTATCTTCAGGATAATCACTATTTTCAGGAAACCCGATTATCATACTTGTGCCCCACGGGTTACAACCAAATAACCAATCACGTAACACTGCTTCCATCTCTCTAAATTTCTTTTCCCCTGTAAGCTGCTCGTATAAACAACACTGCGTTAATATACCTGCAACCAGATTATTAGAACACCAGATAAAAGGTACTCCGTTCAGGAACGGATTATTCATACCCCGATCATATACATTCTGTATCCCTTTTCGTAAGTACCGGGTAAACTCCTGCCTGATAGTAGTATCACTAACAGAAGCAAGGTAATAATGTCCAAGATTTACAAAAGGATACCACTGATAGTGGCGGGCAGTATCAGCGCCCATCCATGGTGTAACCTGTTCTTCTCTGCCATATTTAACAGCATCATTCAAATAGTTTTCATCACCGGTTAACCGGTAAAGCTGTATAGCTGCCAGTTCCATATCGTCCATCCAGTTCCCTTCCTCATAATAATAAGGTGCGGAACAGGGTGCTGTCTGACAAACTCCGGGATTTTGTTTCCCGTATAAATAAGCTTCCACAGCTTTTTGTTTTAACATTTCTGCCTTTGCCGGATTTTTATCTTTCATCAGTAATCCACCCAAAGCAAAAGCGGAAGCAAATTTTCCTGCAGTTGAAGCTACACCTGTTGATTTGTTTTTGTATTGTTCCGATCCCTGCGGCTCACCGGTACAAAAATAAACAGGTCTGCCCGGACCTTTACGGTAGGTTACCGTATCGTTTACCGGCAACCGGAAACCCCGGTGATCACGGTCATCAGCAATCTGGTTATACATTTCACCTTTTGCCGGATTCATTTTCAGTAACCAGTCCAGACCCCAAAAAGCTTCATCAAGTATATCGGGAAGTTGATTTATTCCCTCCTCGCCGTTTCCTGAAAACCGGTCAGAGAATGCTCCGGGATTCTGTTCATATGCAAACAACATTTGATGTACAGCATTTGCTGAAGTAGTTACATATTGGAGATAATCAGATGCATCATGCCATCCACCGGTTACATCGATCATAGTTGAATCAAGTTTCGGATTGGGATGAAAAATTATGAATCCGTCATGAGTATGGCATGAATCATGATAATACGGATTATACCCGCAACGTTGCTGTCGCATATATTTAAGAAGATAATCGGCAGTTCCTGTGTAAACATCTGGAGAGATACTGAAAGGTTTTGATCTGGTTTTTCCTGCTTGAATATAATAATAACCAGTATCTTGTAAACTACTGAAGTCCAGCCTGTATGACGATTTAAACGAACCGAATTCTCCAAATCCTGTAACATGTTTATTTTCAATTGTCAGTACAATTTTCCTATCAGATTCACGACAGACAAAACAAGTTTTCAGATTAATTTCATCTTTCGATAAAATAACAGCCACTTTTATCGAATTAGGAAGATATCCGATCTGGTTAATCCTGATCCAGGCATTCTCTTTCCGGAAGCTGCAGGATATTATTGTAAACAAACAGGCAAAGCAAAATATAACTATCAATAATTTTGAAAAGGTCAGGTTTTTCATTTAGGTAGGCTATATGATGGGATGGTTTATTTCTATGTGCATATTGGCTTATAAGATCCGAAACATCATGTGGCAGTTCTTCAATGGCTTTTTACTTTTTTCGAGACTTAGAACCCCTTGATTTAGCTGCTTCTTCAAGTCTTTTCTGCCATTTTGATTTTTGAGCAGGTTTCTTCTTATTCTCAGCCAGCTTTTTCAATATTGCTTCTTCATCTACGAAACGTTTTGTGATTAAATTCTGCCCAAAAGTTATCATGTTAGCCAGAAAATAATAATAAGTCAATCCGGCTGAGAACTTATTCAGGATAAGCATAAACATAACAGGCATGATATACATCATTCCTTTCATACCGGGCATTTGCGTTGATCCTGTAGCGGGACTGTTGATTTTCATTGTTATGATAGTTGAAACAGTCATCAACAGGGTAAAAAGACTTACATGATCACCATACATTGGTATTTCAAAGGGGAGGTTAAGAATTGAATCGTAAGTTGAAAGGTCATGTGCCCATAAGAAACCCTCCTGCCGCAATTCAATTGAAGACGGGAAAAAGCGGAACATAGCAAAAAGGACAGGCATCTGAAGCAACATGGGCAGACAACCACCCATTGGACTGGCACCTGCTTTTTTATAGAGAGCCATCACAGCCTGCTGCTTTTTCATAGCATCTTCTTTCTTGGGAAACTTTGCATTAATCTCATCAACCTGGGGTTTAAGCACCCTCATTTTAGCCTGCGACATATAGGATTTGAAAGTAAAAGGGAAAAGAGCCGTCTTGATAATTAAGGTCAAAATAAGAATAATGATACCATAATTTCCGATAAAGTTATTCAGCCAGTTAAAAATGGCAATAATTACATACTGGTTGATAAAACGGATAATACTTTTTCCAAGATAAACCAGTTCTTTTAGTTCCAGTCCGTACTTTTTCAAGGTCTGGAAATGATTAGGACCGAAATAAAAACTTAAATTAATTATTTCCTTATTTTTACCTTCATAGGGAATACCAAGTTCTGTACGCATATTCCGAAAGTGTTTTTCGGAATCAATTTGTTCTGAACGCACATAACCATTAATAAAAAAGTTATCAGCAATAATAACAGACGAGAAAAATTGGTCTTTAAAGCCAACCCATTTGATTTTTGTAGGAATATCTTCCTCTTCAACATCTTTGCTTGATCTCATTCGAGATCCTGCAACTTCACCTTCAAAGAATTTATATTTCAGGGAACTATAATCATTTTCATTCTGCCTGCCTTTTTCTTGTTGTGGCATATAAATTTCCCAATTCAAATCGAGGCTGTTCAGATTACCTGCAATTATCTCATCCATTCCCATCAAAGTAATATTAAGATCAACCATATAGCTCCCTGGTTCGAGTGTATACAAGAATTCAATATACCTGTCTTCATCCACTTCCAAACGAAGAGGAACAGATTGTTTTGAACTTGATGCATCAAAACTGGTATTTTCTTTCACCGGTTTAAAATAGAACATCTTAGTCTCAATTGGCTTATTATCAATTGTAAAGAACCGTAATCCAAATTCGGTTGAATCGCCGTCAAAAAGAATTAATGGTAATGAATCGTGTGTTTGATAATTCTTTATCTCAGCTGAATATACACGTCCTCCTAACGTTGACAGTTCTATTTTTACTTTGTCATTCTCAAGATTAATAAAACTATTCTCACCTGAGACACTGGGTGAGAAAGCTCCATACATATTTTGCACCTCCTCATCTGAATAGACAACTGTCTTCTCAACCGATTCCACAAACTGCCTTTTTGTTTCTTCAGGTTTGATTTCGTTAGCTGTAGCAGGATCAATACTTTCTGCATCAGGGATTATTATAGAATTAATTCTGTCTATTCTTTCATACACATATTCCTCATTTACTTTGTAAGTAAGAGCCTTTCTATAAGCCAACCTTGCAGCTTCGTAATTCCTGGCATCGAATAATGAATCAGCCACGCCAATTTCCTCTTCATAAGCTTTCCTGGTCTTTTGGGTATTGAACCAGCCAAAAAGAATAAAGATAGCTGCTATCAGGATTATTCCGATTATTGTGTTTTTATCCATTCCTGTTTATTGATTTCAATTAATATTTTCGTAACTATTCAGTGACTAAATTAAGAAGTGACTAAAGTGTCTAAAGTGCCTAAAATGCCTAAAGTTATAACTTCTTCTCTTCCCATTAATTCATTTACTCATTTCTTCACCTCTTCGCCCTTTGCTCTTTGCTCTTCTCTCTTCCCTTTTGCCTTCTGCCTTCTGCCTTTTGCCTTTTTCTTTTCCGGTGTATGATACATTACAGCTGCTTTGACAAAATCCACAAAAAGCGGATGTGGTTTAACTACAGTAGAGCTGTATTCAGGGTGGAACTGAACCCCG
>JAUVHQ010000196.1 GCA_030593185.1 Bacteroidota bacterium | reverse complement strand
GGATTGAAGACCTTCGTATTTTCACTTCGTTCGTAAAAGGCAAACAAAAAGCTAATAATATCACTGCATGGATCGTTCCCGGTTCCAAACAGGTTGAAAAGCAGACTAAAGCCGAAGGACTGGATGACATACTTCATAAAGCAGGTTTTGAACTAAGGCAGCCCGGCTGTTCAGCATGTCTCGCCATGAACAAGGACAAGATTCCGGAAGGGAAGTATTCTGTTTCTACCTCGAACCGGAACTTTGAAGGAAGGCAGGGACCCGGAGCAAGAACATTGCTTGCCAGTCCATTAGTTGCAGCTGCCGTAGCTATTACAGGAAAAATTACTGATCCCCGAAAATAAAGTCGGCAGTTGGCAGTCAACAGTCGGCAAAAAAGCCAATAACAATTAAATGATTATAACACAATAATAAATATTAAAAATCATAAAAAACAAACACAAAATATTTTGCAATTTTTAATTTCTAATTTTTAATTAGAATAACCGTTGTTCCAAACTTAAGACACAAAGCAATAATGCCAATCGATAAATTTAAAATACTAGAATCAACCTGTGTGCCTTTACCTGCTGAAAATATTGACACAGACCAGATTATTCCGGCAAGGTTTCTTAAAGCCATTTCCCGGGAAGGTTTTGGCGACAAACTTTTCAGAGATTGGAGATATGATAAGCAGGATAACCCTAATCCGGATTTTGTTCTGAATAATCCGAATTATTCAGGTCATATCCTGGTCGGAGGAAAAAATTTCGGAAGCGGATCCAGCAGGGAACATGCCGCATGGGCTATTTATGATTACGGGTTTAAAGTAGTAGTATCCAGTTTTTTTGCCGATATATTTAAGAATAACGCATTAAATATCGGGTTACTCCCCGTTCAGGTAACCAAATCCTTTTTAAAAAACCTGTTAACAGCTATTGAAAATAATCCGGTAACTATCGTAAAAATTGACCTCCCCAACCAGGAGATCAGCCTTGCTGCATCAGGGATAAAAGAAAATTTCGAAATAAACAGTTACAAAAAAGAATGTTTATTGAACGGTTATGATGACATTGATTATTTGATTAATATAAAGGACAAGATCATTGATTATGAAAAAGCCAGACTATTTTGAAAAATTAAAAAAAGTGTACCCAATCAATACTTAAAGTGAGAGGAAGTTAAAAGTGACTTAAGTTAAAAGTGAGCTAAAGTTGAGAACAAGTAATAACTTTAGACACTTTAGACACTTCTTCATTGTAGGCACTGAGTAGTTACAACAAAGTATATTACATATGAATTTAGATATTACAGTTCTTCCCGGCGACGGCATTGGACCCGAAATTATTGAACAGGCTGAAAAAGTGGTTTTGGCCATAGCTGAAAAATTCGGTCATAAAATTCAGTTTACTCATGCACTTGTTGGAGCAGTTGCAATAGATGAAACAGGAAAACCATTTCCCGATGAAACTTTTGAGTTATGTAAACGATCTGATGCAGTATTGTTTGGTGCTATTGGTGACCCGAAGTACGACAATGATCCCACAGCTAAAGTCAGGCCTGAACAGGGTTTGCTTGCCATGCGTAAAAAACTTGGCCTGTATGCAAATGTGAGACCGGTTAAAACATTCAGGTCGCTGATAGAAAAATCACCTATCAGACCGGAGATCATACAGGATGTTGATATTATTGTTATTCGGGAACTCACGGGGGGAATTTATTTTGGAGAAAAAGGCCGTTCTGCTGATGGAAATACCGCATTCGATACAAATCTTTATACACGGCAGGAAATTGACCGCATAGTACGCCTGGCATGTAAATATGCTATGAACAGGTCGAAGAAACTTACAATAGTTGACAAGGCTAACGTACTTGAAACATCGAGACTTTGGCGGGAAACATCCCAGGATATTGTAAAAGATTTCCCGGAACTTGAAACTGATTATATGTTCGTTGATAATGCTGCCATGCAGATAATACAAAATCCTAAACAATTCGATGTAATGGTTACCGAAAACATGTTCGGTGATATACTTACCGATGAAGCTTCGGTGATCAGCGGATCACTTGGTTTGCTGCCTTCAGCTTCAATAGGTAAACTTACTTCCCTGTTTGAACCAATACATGGATCATATCCACAGGCAAAAGGTAAAGATATTGCTAATCCTCTCGGCACAATCCTCTCTGTTGCTATGATGTTTGAATATGCATTTATGCTCGACACAGAATCAAAATTCATCCGGGAAGCAGTTTCTTCTTCTCTGGATAACAATTTTACAACTGAAGATATTTCAGACAATAACCCAAGAAAAACAAGTGAAGTTGGTGATTGGATCGTGAATTATATTCTGAAAAAAAATATTTAATATAAATTCAAATACAGTCCTGATCATTTTTACACTACCTGTTTTAATGTAAAATATAATTGGACAGATATTCTGTTTTTTGCATTTTTGCAATTAATTCATATCTGAATTCACAAGATGAACACAACACTTCCCGGCTCAAACGATATTATTGAAGCACATAAACGTATCGGAACTTATATCCACAGGACACCAGTACTTACATCAAAAAGCATTAATATCCTTTTAAATTCCAAACTCTTTTTCAAATGTGAAAATTTCCAGAAAGTTGGGGCTTTTAAGTTCCGGGGAGCAGCAAATGCGGTTTTGCAGCTTTCCGATTATGAAGCCCGTAATGGAGTGGCAACTCATTCTTCGGGTAACCACGCTGCTGCTTTAGCACTTGCAGCAAAATTAAGGAGGATACCATCTTACATCGTCATGCCTGAAAATTCACCTGAAATAAAAAAGAAAGCGGTAAAAGGTTACAGGGCAAAAATAATTTATTGTAAACCAACGCTGGAAGCCAGGGAATCAGAACTTGAAAAAATTGTAAAAAAGACCAGGGCAATATTTATACATCCTTATGATAATTTCCAGATTATCAGTGGGCAGGGAACTGCAGCGAAGGAATTGGTTGAGGATTATCCATCCCTTGATACGGTAATTACACCAGTTGGCGGAGGAGGATTGTTAAGCGGAACAGCTACATGGATTAAGAGCTACAATAGTGAGATAGAAGTTATTGCCGCCGAGCCGGAAAAAGCTGATGATGCATACCGCTCATTTAAATCAGGAATACTGCAGCCTTCATTGAACCCGGATACCATTGCCGATGGACTGCTGACCTCTCTCAGTGAGATGACATTCTCTATTATACTCGAAAAAGTTAATGATATTATCACAGTAAGTGAAGAAACTATTGTCAAAGCTATGCTAATGATATGGGAAAGGATGAAAATAATTATTGAACCCTCATCAGCTGTAGCCCTGGGAGCAGTAATGGAAAAACCTGACAGGTTTGCAAATAAAAAAGTGGGAATTATTCTTTCCGGCGGAAATGTTGACTTAAAAAAACTTCCGTTTTGAGTTTTCACTAAAAAGCTAATTACTAAAACTACAAATCCATTCATAACCCATAACCCGCATCACTGAATTCCGATGTTACGGGTTAAGGCTGTCTAAAATTTATTTGCTGCATATTTTAGAATAATAACAGCATTATTCGGCTATGTTTGAATTTGCGTATCATAAATTAAAATAACTAATATTTTGTCCCTAACGATTCATTGAAATATCCGGAGGTAGTAATCAGAATATACCGCGTAGCGGTTAAATTATTGTAGCACCGTATTAACAATAGTTAATTATTCGCTGTAGGCGATAAATAATTGATAACGTTAATGTTTTTGTTTGAATTCTTGATTGATATAAAAACCTATTTATATAATAAATCCCCTACAGGGAATAAAAGAAATTGAAAACTATTATGCTACAATAATAAATGCCCTACGGGCAATAAAGACGTTAAAATTTTTGGTAATAGGAGATCGGTATTTTAAAATTTATTTGCTGCATATTTTAGAAGAATAACGTTATTAATAACGTAATTAATGCCGTTATTAATAACGTTATTCTTTTACGAAATTTTATTGATGCAAACGAAGTGAGCAACTAACCGGATAATGATCAGAATATTCTACTTTTGTTGTCTGGAAATTAAAAACCGAAAATTCATCACTGTATAAAATGTAGTCTATTCTTACTTTTGGAAACGTACCTGTGTAAGTATTTCCCAAACCTTTCCCTGATACGGTAAAAGCATCATTAAGGTCTCCTTTTATTTTCCGGTATGAATACGAAACCGGGGTATCATTAAAATCGCCACATACAATTACATGATAGGGCGAATTTTGGATGTGTTCTGACAGGATATCAGCCTGTTCTGCTCTTTTTATGTAGGCGTTCTTTAACCTTGAGGAAATATCCCGTAGTTCGAGAATTGTTTCTTCCTCCGATTGAAGGTCTAAGTTCACCAGAAAATCAAAATTTCGTTTTATGAACCTTACTGATTGTAAATGGTTATTATAGATACGCAGGGTATCTTCAGCAATAACAATGTCAGAATAAATTGAAATATTCTTTGAATTCGGATACCTGATAACCCCTTTATTGACTATGGGGAATTTACTAAAGGTGGCAATTCCATAATGCTTGATTTTACCAAACCTGTTGGCCCAGGCTATATTTGAATAAGGAGTTGATGAAAGGTTCTTTTTCAATTCTTCTAAAGAAATACCTTTTTTGTTATCAATATACAACTCCTGCAGACAACATAAATCAGGCATTTTCCCCGATATCAGTTCAAGTATTCTTTCTCCTGCATTTTCATCTTTTGAATGATTGAAAATATTAAATAACCTGACATTATAAGATAAAAGGTTAATACTGTTTTTATTCTCAATATCACTCCCTTCCGCATCAATTATGGTTTCCCTGGTTTCTTTATCCAAACTTTTTCCATGAAAACTCACTACCCGTTTTATATATCCCCATCCTAATAAAATAATGATCAAAGAGATCAAAAATTCCTTTTTTAACCTCACAAGCC
>JAUVHQ010000314.1 GCA_030593185.1 Bacteroidota bacterium | reverse complement strand
GGCAGGGTTAATGAAGATTCTGAAGGTTATGTTGATCCTAACCGTAACTGGAGTTTCAACTGGGCACCTGATTATGTTCAGAGAGGAGCCGGCGATTATCCCCTGTCGGGTGTTGGACTGAAAGGAATTGCGAAATATATTATGGAAAGACCCAATATAATAATTGGGTATGCTTTTCATAATAGTGGTGGAATGTTCCTGAGAGGCCCCGGTACAAAAAACCTGGGCAAGCTTCATCCGAAAGATGTTGAAGTATTGGATTGGCTGGGGGAAAACAATGAGAAAATAGTACCCGGATACAGATACCTGATATCATGGAAAGACCTCTATTCAACTTATGGGGATTTTGGCGATTTTCTGGATAATATTGTCGGCGCATATACTTTTATCGGTGAATTATTCATGTCTTCTTCTGAAACATATCGTGACCAGGAGGAAAAAACTGAAGATGACGATGATATATTTGGAAGGGGCAGTAATGAGAGAAACCGGGAAAAATTGAAATACAATGATCATGTTGCAATGGGTGAACTGTATACGGAATGGAAAGAATATGATCATCCGATTTATGGAAAGATCGAGATCGGTGGATGGGTAAAAATGAGTTCACGGCTGCCTCATCCCTTTATGCTTCAGGACCTGGTACATCGAAACGCTTTAGCAGTGATCTTTTCTGCCGAACAGACGCCTGAGGTTGAAATGGAAGTGTTTGAAAAGAAAAGAATAGATAAAAACCTGTTCAGGGTGCGCATCAGACTGGTAAATGATAAAGCTATGCCATCCATGTCGTACCATAGTATTAGGGAAAAGGCATATCCAAAAGATATTCTTAAGCTTTCAGGCGAAGGGATAAAAGTTATCAGTGGTGGACAATTAACAGATAATTATCGAGACAAAGTGAATTATAAGGAGTATAAACCTGAAGTTCAGTTTTGCCAGGTTCCGGGTTTTGGTAAAGTGGAGTACCAGTTCCTTGTTTCAGGTAAAGGTAATTTGATAATTGAATATGAGTCAAGAAAGGCAGGAAAGATAAAAAAACAGGTTAAGCTGTAGAGATTTATAAAGTTCATATTGAATTTAAAAGAATAACGTTATTAATTACGTTATTAATAACGTAATTAATTATATGAACCAAAAAAAGTAATTTCCGGTTTATTTACCTTACACAGAATCTTTCTTATATCGGGGTTTTTAAAAACAAATCAAAGTTTAAAGAACAATTAATAATCTGAATTTGCCAAAAAGTACAGGAATGGAAATATTGCCGTTTGAAAATTGGTTTAAAAATAGTATAAATACACCCTTTTTGATTGCCGGACCTTGTAGTGCTGAATCCAGCGACCAGGTTATGAAAACTGCCAGGGCAATAGATAAGCTGAACAAAGTGACACTATTCCGGTCGGGGATATGGAAGCCAAGGACACATCCTGATAGTTTCAATGGTGTTGGTGTAAAAGGGCTTAAGTGGATGCAGCAGGTTAAGAAAGAAACTTCTCTCAGAACTCTTGTGGAAGTTGCTGTACCAAAGCATGTTGAACAGTGTCTTGCCCATGAGATTGATGCTGTATGGATTGGGGCAAGAACCACTTCAAGTCCCTTTGCTGTACAGGAGCTTTCTGAAGCTCTTGCGGGCACCAATTTACCTGTGTTTGTCAAGAATCCGATCAATCCTGATATTGGTTTATGGATCGGTGCTATTGAAAGGTTATTAAAAGAAGGAATAATAAAAATTGCTGCTATTCACAGAGGTTTTTTTCCTTTTGAAACAACTTCTCTTCGTAATATCCCAAAGTGGGAGGTTCCCATAGAATTAAAACAGAATTTTCATGAACTTCCAATACTCTGCGATCCGAGCCATATTTCAGGGAATGTGAATTACATAAAAAAGATCTCACAGAAAGCTCTTGATCTGAATATGGATGGATTGATGATTGAAACGCATATTAATCCGTCATCAGCATTGAGCGATTCGGAACAACAACTTACACCTCATGCGTTAGATGAATTAATTTCGAAACTGGTTATTCGTAAATCTTCTTCCTCTGATGTTGGTTTTGCTAGTTTGCTTGATAAATTACGCAACCAGATAGATTCTATTGATCAACAGTACCTCGAATTATTAGCTCAACGGATGAAGATTGTTGAAAAGATCGGCAGCTATAAGAAAGAAAATAACGTTGCAATTTTTCAACTTGATCGATGGGAGGAAATAATTGCTACACGAATGGACCTGGCTGAAAAAATCGGGCTTGATAAAGAATTTGTTTTGAATTTTTTAAAGTCTGTTCACAAAGAATCTATACAGATCCAGACAAAAGTAATGGGGAATAATAATGAAAATACACCCCGTAACGCGTAAACCTTTGGAACGATGAACGATGAAGGCTTGCCACATGAAATGCGACAAGGGAGCATATTTCACTGTGGTTGAAGGCCTGCCACGTGAAATGCGACACTTGCCGTACCTGCCCCGCAGGGAAGAATGACAGTGTCGGGGTGAAATTTAAGGTACGAAAATATTTCACCAGGGAAGGAGCATATTTCACTGTGGATGAAGTTAACCCGTGACTCTTTGGAACATTCTGGTTATATTGAATAAAAGAATTAACCGCCAAGTGCGCTAAGGATGCGCCCCCCGGTACAGTCATTCTTCCTTACGGGGCAGGCTAAGAACGCAAAGAACAAATATTCTTATGCGAACTTTGCGCCTTCTTTGCGATCTCTGCGGTTAGTTTTTTTACTGCCTCACTGCCTCACAATTTCCACTATCCACCCGGCAACAGATATAAGGATATACGCGAGAATAATTGCCGGTATTGCAATAACTTTCAAAATGATCAGTAAAGCAAAGGAAATAAGCAGGAAAACATACCTGGTTATGTTATTTGTGAACTTATAATCTTTGAATTTAAGTGAGAACATGGGTATTTTAGAAACCAACAGTAGCGATAGTACAAGGGTTGATACGAATAACAGATAAGGATTTAAAATAAATTGCCTTAGATTCTCAGGATGTTCAGGAGAAAAGATCACCAGCCCAACTGATGCGATTAAGATAGCATTTGCCGGAGT
>JAUVHQ010000186.1 GCA_030593185.1 Bacteroidota bacterium | reverse complement strand
AATGCTGAAGTAATTAGAAACCGGTCAGACCGCTCGTTACCTAAATAAATTTTTCCCTTTTCTGAAGATTAAAAAGTCCGAGTAGCAGGAAAAGAATACTGGCTGTGACCAGGAATATTCTGTTTTTTATCGCGATATTATGCCAGATCAGCTCGTTCATGTCGCGCGGTAAATTAAAAGGGTTCAGGAAAATATTCCACATGGTTCTTTCCACCATTTCTATGAGAATCAATAAAAATACCCCGATAATAACCATTACTACCGCAGTACCGTTCCCGTTTTTTATGATGGTGGAAAACATAAATCCCAGGCTGCCGATAAACAGCAGTGGAAACATTAACTGACCGGCCATCTCAAGTATTCTGACAGGGTAAATAGCAATGGAACCAATGGCTGTAAACCCAAGAATAATAAGGAAAGAAATGGCATAGATCATAACTAACCGTACCAGCCAAACCTTAAACCGGTAATCGGGGATGCCAAAGAGCAACTCAAGCACATTTGCGTCAGCATCTTTTTGAATGCCAAATACAGTAGGGTAAAAGATTAAAAGTATTCCAGGGAACAGCAGGGTGCCGTAAATAAATGACTCATCCAGGGAGGCGTTGTCGAAAATAGCCTGTATGCTGATAAATACATAGAAACCAAATGCGGCAAGCAAAAACCAAATGAACTGGTTGGCGAATATGATCTTCATGTTGTACTTGACGACCTTTCTAAACAAGATCCAGTTATTTATAAACTTTCGCATATTATTCCGGGTTTTACATTAATTCGCTGCCACAGTCATATCATTCAGCAGGCACAGATAGGCATCCTCAAGCATGGGTACTGCCAGTTCTGCCTCTTTGACGGGCTTCTTTTCAGAGATCATCCTGATTTTTATTTGATCCCCGTCCCGTATATGGGATACAATGTGCTGTTTGTTTTCCAGCTTCTCAAATTCTGAAGCCGGAACTTTGAAATGCCATACCAATCCTTTCGCCAACTCAGACATTTTATAAGGAGTTCCGGTGTATTTAAGCAAACCCTTATTTATTACTGCAACATTGTTGCATGAACTGGATATATCTTCAATGATATGTGTGGAAAACAGCACCACTCGCTCACGCCCCAATTCGACCAGCAAATTCCTGAATCGTATCCGTTCACGCGGATCAAGTCCTGCTGTTGGCTCATCCACCACCAGAATTCGTGGCAGGTGTATCAATATCTGGGCAATACCTATCCGTTGTTTCATACCTCCCGAATAGGAGCCGATTTTTTCATTCCGGTGCCTGTACATACGCACTGATTTAAGTACATATTCCAGGCGTTCGTAACGCAATTTGCTGTCATGAAGACCTTTTAAAATGGCTTGATAGTCCAGGAATTCCCAGGAAGTCATTTTTTCGTATGTGCCAAATTCCTGTGGCAGGTACCCGATAAGTCCCTGCAGCTCTTCTCTTTTTTCGAGCGTGTCGAAACCATTGATCCATATCTTTCCATAACTCTGATCTAAAATACCGCAAACAATGCGCATCAGAGTTGATTTTCCGGCTCCGTTGGGTCCGAGTAAACCATACATCCCTGTTCCAATATCCAGGGATATACCACTCAGTGCTTTAAATGCTTCGTTTTGTTTACCGATAACCGGAATTTGTTTTACAAGTCTTAAGAACCCCCTTCTCATTCCGCCAAATCTTCCGCTAATCCTGTCAATATTTATTTGTTCCCTGTATAAAACTCTTGAAATGGAGTACACTCCAAGTCCGCTGTACCACAAAACAGCCACTGTGATAACCATACCAAGGTTATTCCAGTTGGTATAAAACCAGACCAGATTTAATGTGGGTATCCCCCAAAAAAGGATCTGGTAAAAAAACCGGTTCGTACGGTTGAATATTTTTTTCCCTGACGATTTCCCTTTGTTCTCAAGGAGTTTTGAGAATGGTATATAAAGTATAAATACAAACAGATGCACCAAAACAGTAAGCATAACGATCCAAAAATTGGATTCTAGGTAGAAATAGGTAAAGAAAACCAGGAAGCCGAATAGGAGAGCTTGCCAGATCAGATCATTGAAGTCGCGAGCCCGGGTATATTCTTTTTCCAGCCCAATTCTTTTCCTGATCTTTTTCCCGCTTTTCCATTCCCTTTTGAATCTCGACTCTCTTTCGTAGATTTTCACCAAACTTTGTATTTTAATATGCACAGGATCGCCGTCAGGGATCAGTTTTGCCGAGGCTTTACGCAGGCTGGTCAGAGTGAACCAGGTGCCTCCGGGTATCAGGATGATCAGAAGCACATACAATATAAACTGCCATATAATTGAATCTATTTTAAGATATATCATAAGTGCCCCGAAAATCATCAGAATCAATTGAAACAATTTCACTCTGCCGCTTAATTGACGAAACCAAATTATACTGTTTTCCATCCCGAAATAAAATGTGGGTATAAAAACCAGTGTCAGGAGGGTACTCATGGTAAGTCCGCCGATAACCGTAATAGCAAAAGGAGCCCCGATCAGGCTAACATATTCTGCCTTTCCCATGGCTAATGGAAACATGGCAACAATGGTGGTTGCGGCTGTGATAAGTATTGGCCTTACTCTTGAAATGCCGGCAATCATAAGAGCCCGTTCTTTGCGATAACCGCGTTTTTGCAACATCCTGGCAAAATCGATCAGGATAATGCCATTGTTCACAACGATCCCCAACAGGATCAGGAAACCGGTTAGCGTATTGGCGCTGAACAGGCTATTCCCTGTTAGAATTAAGGCAATCAGCGATCCTATTGCTGCAAGGGGAATGGAAAACATGAGTACAAAGGGGGTGGAAACCGATTCGAAAACAGCAGCCAGGATCATGAGTATTAGCAGAAAGGCTGCTCCTATAAGAAAGTAAAAATCGCGGAATATGTCTTCATCATGTATCACTTCAACTGCAATGCCGCCCGGCAGATTGTACCCGGCTATAATATCATCTATTTCATAGCGGTAAGCTTCAAGCAGGTCTTTCGATTTTTCTGCTTCACTGATAAATGAATAGGTGAGTTCAATCTGTTTTTCCTGGTTAACGCGGTTGATCCCGAAGAGACCGTTGGCAAAAACCAGGTCAGATATCGTCTGAAGCTCATGCACACCCCCTTGCTGATCCGGGATCTGTAGTTGTTTCAAATCCACGATCGTTTTTTCATTCTCTTCATCCGTATCTAAGTTTCCTTTCTCTTTGATAATTATATCATATTCTTCGGTTCCCTGTTTAAATTGCAATCCTGAAGAAAACTCCTTTGAGAATGAACTCAATTCCGATGATATATTATTGAGCCCTATACCATATTCAGCCATTAAAAGTTGGTTGAACCAGATTTGAACCTCGGGGTTATTATCGGAAATATTCAGGGAAGTTTGGTCTATAGATTCCAGATTATCGATATAATATTGAAGATCTTCGGCTACGCCTCGCATAACATCAAAATCCTGTCCTTTTATAAGGATACTTTCCTGGGAAGAGCCGATTCCCAGAAACCGTTCGAAGGACTGAACCGGATTGTTCCCCGAGCCACGAAAACTCCGGCTGGAAGCCGGCGGGGTAAAGCTTATCTCGGCTGAAGAAATATTCTCAAGGTTGCCTTCCACGGCTTCTTTAATCGCTTCAAGGTTTCGTCCATTTATTTCTTTAAAATCTTCCTGAAGCTTGATGGTGAGTATAGCCTCTTCTTCTCTGATCTGACTGATCAGATCCTTTTTTTCCTCCAGGTCGTTCAGCCTGTTTTCAACCTCCAGCACAACCTTATCTGTGGTTTCCAGTCCGGAGCCTGCAGGCATAGTTACATATACCTGAAATTCATCGTTTTCAACCTCGTTCAGAGAATTCACACTGACAGCCATACAGATGAAAATGGAGACAAAGAAAATGACAATGACTCCAATGATGGTTCTGGCAGGGTAGCGCATGCTGGCTTTAAGGAGTACAATATATATCTGGATGATCCGGTTGTTTGTCGATACTTTTTCAAAAAATATGGTTTTACTGCTCCTTGCTTTCAACAAAAAATGAGTGGACATGGGGATCAGGAGCAGGGCAACGAATAGCGAAACTATCAGAGTGGAAATGATGGACACACCTACATGGTTTCCCATGATCCTGATCATGAAATTGGAGGAGAAGAGAAACGGGAAAAAAACAACTATTGTAGTAATTGTTGCTGCCAGTATGGGGCGCATAACCTCTTTTGTTCCTCTGATAACAGCCTCATTGGGTGAAAGTTTTTGGGCAGAAAGCCGGTAAATGTTTTCAAGCACTACTATGCTGTTGTCAAGTAACATTCCAATAGCCAGCGCCATTCCTACCAGGGTTAGTGTGTTTAAACTGATGTTGTTCCAGTAGAAAAAGTTAAAAGCGGTAAAGACCGATACCGGTATAGCCAGTGCGATGAATGATACGATTCGAAGGTTTTTCAGGAAGATCCACAACATGAATATAGCCAGAACACCACCTATCAGGGCAAGATTTATGATCTGGTTGATATTTCTTTCCATGATCTCTGCAGAATTGCTCTGGACAACGATCTCCACATCTTTTTGCTTGTTCTTTTTGTTCAATTCCTTAATGAGTGCCTCGGTTTTATGAGATAAGTCAATCAGGTTAGCCTGCGAGTCGTTGATCAGCATTACCGTCACAGCGTCTTTGCCATTCACACGGCTCAGCGTAGTTTCTTTCTTAACACCGAAATAAACATCGGCTACATCTTTCAACAACACCGGATCTGGTGCAATAACCACCTTTTCAATATCGGTGATTTTTTCATACTCGGCTTGCACATGCACAAAATATTGTTTGCCTGACTCGTAAATATGACCGACGAAAGTTCTGTTCTGGTTGTTGCTTCTCAGTGCCGCGGAAATATTTGCCGGGGTGATATTATAAGCTTCACAGGCTTCCTTATCAAATCTTATTTCGATAGTTTTCTCACGTCCTCCATATACATTTGCATTGGCAATGCCGTCGATGTTTTCAAGTTCCGGAACAATGTTCTGGTCGGCAAAATTTCTGATCCTGTCGGCGCCTCCGCCTCCTCTCACTTGTAGCTCCATGAATTGGTTATTCATTTGCTGGAGATCAATTTTCGCTA
>JAUVHQ010000140.1 GCA_030593185.1 Bacteroidota bacterium | reverse complement strand
CACTTCATAATCTTCCAGCAAAAAATGAGTGTCTCGTGCCTGTGTAGCCGGATTACAACTTACATATATAATCTTTTCAGGTGAAGCCAGTTGGATATTATGAATTACATCTTTATGAACACCTGCGCGGGGTGGGTCGAGTATTATTACATCAGGTTTTCCGTTTTCTGTAATAAACTCATTGTTAAATAAGTCTTTGATATCTCCGGTATAAAAATCTATATTATCAATCCCATTCAACTGTGAGTTTTTTCCGGCATCTTCAATAGCTTCAGAAACAGAGTCAATACCAATAACATGTCCGGCACCTGATGAAATAAAACAGGCAATGGTTCCTGTGCCTGTGTACAGGTCATATACCAGTTCACTGCCTTGAAGGTTAGCGAATTTTCTTACTGTTTTGTACAATTCATATGCTTGTGCTGAATTTGTCTGGTAAAATGATTTTGGGCCTATTTTGAATTTCAGCCCCTCCATTTCCTCAATAATATGGTCTTTCCCTTTGAAAAGCTTAATATCCTGATCGGTTATGGTATCATTTTTTTTAGAATTGATCACATACATCAGTGAAGTTAACATTGGAAATTTGTTTGAAATATATTCGAGGAGTAACTCGCGTTTTTCTTTGTCTTCATAAAAGAAAGAAATAATAACCATCCATTGGTCGGAAGAGGCATTACGGATGATCAGGTTCCTGAGGAAGCCAACCTGTTTTCTTATATCGAAAAAACTCAGTCCGTTTTGTTTTGAAAATTCCCGCACTGCATTACGGATCTCGTTCGAGGGAGAAGGCTGGTGATAACACTCAATAAGATCTATTACCTTATCGAACATTCCCGGTACATGAAATCCCAGTGCATTCATATCAGAAAAATCTTTTCCTGAGTTTATCTCTTCCCTGGTGAGCCAGCGATTATTAGAGAATGTATATTCAAGCTTGTTGCGGTAATATTTTGTTTTCCCAGAGGGAAGAATATTGCTCATTTTTTCAAGCTGGAGGGAGGGGATCTTCCCTATTCTGTGAAGCTGATCATATACTTGTTTTTGTTTGTATTTTAACTGCTCTTCATAAGGCAGGTTTTGCCACTTGCAACCACCACACGTTCCGAAATGAACACAGTATGGATCTGTCCTAATTGCAGAATACCTGTGAAATTTTACCGGAAATCCTTCAAGATATTTTTTTCGCTTTTTATTTATCCGGATGTCAACAATATCTCCCGGGACTAACCCGGGTATAAAAATGATCTTATCGTCTTGTTTTGCAATAGCTTTTCCTTCAGCGCCAATATCCAGTATCTCGACCTTTTCAAGTAACGGTAATTTTTTTCTTTTGCTCAAATCTTTTCGTTTTAAATTTTCACCGCAAAGATAGGGAGAATAGTGGAAAGTTTGTAAAGTTGAAAGTTGAAAGTTTGTAAAGTTCAACTCTTACTTTTAACCACAGTGAAATATGCTCCTTCGTCGCATTTCACTTGGCAAGCTTTTAACTTTATAACTTTTAACTCTTTGAAATCTTCCAGCATTATCCTGAAGAATCAAAGATTTCTATCTTTGTACGATCAATATACAGGAATGACAATGATTTCATTAAGTCAGGTATGTGTGCAGTTTGGAGGTTTTGAATTGTTAAGCAATATTTCTTTAATGTTTAATTGCGGCGAGAAGATTGGTCTGATAGGTAATAACGGAGCAGGAAAGACTACCTTACTAAGGTTGTTTGTGGGGAAAATCAAACCTGGTGAAGGAAAAATCGTTATTTCAAAAGAAACAACTGTGGGATATTTGCCACAGCAGATGAAGCATAAAGACAGGAAAAACCTTCTGGACGAAACCCTTACCGCTTTCTCAGGAATAACCCGGCTTGAAGAAGAAATTGAAAACATCAACAATGTACTTGCTCAACGGGAAGATTATAAATCAAATGAATATAAAGGATTGATTCACAGGTTATCTGAAGCCCATGAAGAATATCAGATCAAGGGGGGGCATAGTATTATGGCTGATGCTGAAAAAGCCCTGGTTGGTTTGGGATTTACCCGTGATGAATTCAGTAAACCTACTTCTCATTTCAGTGGAGGATGGCGAATGAGAATTGAGTTAGCAAAATTGTTGCTTAAAAAGCCGGATTTTCTTCTCCTGGATGAACCTACTAACCATCTTGATATAGAATCTATTCAATGGCTCGAAAACTACCTTAAAGATTATCATGGGGGAGTAATTCTTATTTCACATGACAGGGCTTTTCTGGATAATGTTACCAGCCGCACAGTTGAATTATTACTTGGTAAAATATATGATTATAAAGTACCCTTTTCTAAGTTTGTTAAACTGCGCCGGGAAAGAATGGAAACACAGTTGGCAGCATATAAGAATCAACAGAAAAAGATCGCGGATACACGCGAATTTATTGATCGTTTCAGATATAAAGCCACCAAAGCTGTACAGGTTCAATCACGAATTAAACATCTGGATAAGTTAGAAAGGATTGAAGTGGAAAGTGAAGATAAGTCCGGGATCAGTATTAAATTTCCACCTGCACCCAGAGCAGGGTCTATTGTTGTTGAAGCTGTGAGTCTTAGTAAAAGCTTTGGAAAGAATCTGGTTCTTGACGAAATAGATATTATTATTGAGAGAGGAGAAAAGGTGGCTTTTGTTGGAAAAAACGGAGAAGGGAAAACTACATTTTCCAGGATACTGATGGGGGAGCTTGAATTTAGTGGGAACCTGAAGCTTGGACATAATGTGATTACAGGTTACTTTGCTCAAAACCAGGACGAATTGATGGATGGGAACAAGACTGTGTTTCAGACTATTGATGATGTGGCAAAAGGTGAGATCCGTACACGGATAAGAGATATTCTCGGAGCATTTTTATTCAGTAGAGAAGAGGTTGACAAAAAAGTGAAAGTGTTGTCAGGTGGAGAGCGTTCAAGGCTTGCCTTAATCAAACTATTGTTAGAACCTAACAACCTTCTGATTATGGATGAGCCGACTAATCATTTGGATATGAGATCTATAGATATTCTTAAAGAAGCCTTGCTTGAATATGACGGGACTTTGGTTTTAGTTTCGCACGACCGGGAATTTCTTAATGGTTTAACAAATAAAGTATTTGAATTCGGCAACCGTAAAATAAAAGAAAGCGCAGGAGGTATCTATGATTTTCTCGGAAGGAAAAAGATTGAATCTTTGCGTGAACTGGAAATAAAAAGAACAGGATTAAAAATCTTGCAGAAAAAGGAGACACTAAATAAGAAGGAATATTTCAGACGGAAAGAATATGAAAAGAATTTACGGAAGCTGGAAAGGAGGGTCGGTAAACTGGAAAGTGAGATCGAAATCCTTGAAAAGAAAATTGCTGAAATGGATAGAGTGCTCTTCTCGCCTAAAAAATTTGCAAATTATAATTCAGGTAAAGATTTCTTTGTTGAATATGAAAAGCTTAAAGAGAAGCTTACATTGAAATTAAAGGAGTGGGAGGGAAGTAGTGCAGATGTGGAAAAATTTTTATTAATCAACGACTAATTTGGAACCAAGTTTGCAAGCTGTAAATAGTCAAATTCCGATATATTAAATTATGAAAATATGAGTAATGAAGCCGAATTAGATAAAGATGTAGTATTTTCAAAAGATATTCATGTTAGAAGCTATGAGGTAGATGCAACAGGATCTTTTTCGATGCAGGCGATCTGCAATCATTTACAGGATATAGCCTGGGAACATGCCGGGAAGTTAGGGTTTGGGTATGAGCAACTTGCACAGCAGAATTTATTTTGGGTGCTGTCAAGGCTAAAGATTGAAATTATGAAATACCCGTTATGGAATGATAAAGTGATCCTGAAAACCTGGCCTCGTGGTTCTGAGAAACTATTTTCATTCCGAGATTATGCCATTGAGGATAAGAATAGTCAGCTTCTAATTGCAGCTACAAGTGCCTGGTTGATACTTGACAAGGTAAACCATCGCCCTCAACCTTCTGATTTCTTAAGCAAAGTTCCTTCTTTTCCTGAATCAAAAGTTCGTGAAAATGATCTTGAAAAACTACCATCGTTAGAAAATGATAAGAAAAATAGATTTATCAAGGTCTTGTTTGGTCATCTTGATATGAACCAGCATATGAACTACGGCAGGTATATTCAATGGATAATGGATAGTTATCCTCACGAAATACACTTAAGTGATCAATTAAAATCCCTTGAAATAAATTTTCTGGCAGAGGCTGGGTTAAATGACGAAATTGCTGTACAAACCCAGAAATTGCCTGGAACAGAGAACCAATTCCTGCATAGCTTGATAAGAAAGCATGATAAGAAAGAGATTACCAGGGCGAGATTAATATGGGATAAATCTACTCACTTCTGATTTTAAAAAAGATTGGCTATATTTCGTAAGGATTACTGATTGATTATTATTATGCGCAAGATTATTTATATTGGATTAATAGGATTGTTTGCACTTTTATTTCAAAGTTGCAATCCGGTATACGAAATACGCCAGGACAGTAACCTTGCATATATTTATAATCCGGGGCGGGCAACCATTCATCCAAGGTATAGAGTTTATCATGATAACGATAATCAGTCTACACTATTTGTCAAAATCTATCCTGTTGAGTTGCTATATAACATGGCTAACCCGGAAGGGATTTACAGGGCTGAATTGGGGATTTATTATCGTTTGTATGATCTTACTGTTGGCAGAATTGTTGTAGATAGCGGATTTTTTAAATATCCTGTTTTGATGCATAATGTTAAGAGGGAATTTATTGCCACCATTCCAATCAAGGCAGAAAAAGCACATACCTATAATCTCGAGGTAATTGTTCGTGACATTTTAAGGAATAAAGCTGTCCAGTCATTTATTACGGTAGATAAGACATCTGAATATAACTGGCAGAATTTCATTGTAGTTGATCATGAATCCAGAGTTCAGGTTTTTAATCCTATTGTTGATAGTTCTTTAGCTTTATGCATCCTTTATCCAAAAAAAGAAATTGATACTCTTTATATTCGGTATTTTAAGAACAAAAGTAAAATACCTGATCCGCCTTCATTTCTTATTCCATCAGGCTCAATAGATTTAAAGCCTGATAGTGTTTGGTCAATTCCATACTCAGATACCTCCATATTGAAATTTCCTGTTCAGGGTGTATATCAGGTCGGGATATCACCAGATCACCTGGAGGGATATAGTTTTACCTATTTTGGAGAATACTTTCCATCAGTTAAAACATCTGAGGAGATGATTGAGCCTTTAGTGTATCTTGCTTCGCAAAATGAGATAAAAAGACTACTTAATGATCCGACTCCTAAACTGGCAGTAGATAATTTTTGGCTTGAGAGTGCTTCAAATATCGAGATAGCAAGAGAACTAATAAGGATATATTATAACCGGGTATTATATGCTAACTATTTCTTTGCTTCATATAAAGAAGGATGGAAAACCGACAGGGGAATGATATATATAGTTTATGGTCCGCCGGATGAAGTTTTTAAGAACGATGAAGAAGAAAAATGGATTTTTGGAACGAAGAAATCATCACCCCGGATATCATTTGTTTTCACAAAAATTAGTAATCCTTTTACACAAAACGATTTTAAACTAAGAAGAAATGCTGAAACCAAAACTATGTGGGATCAGGCAGTAACAAGCTGGAGGAATGGTAAAACTTTCGAAATAAATCAAATTAAAGAATGATGTCCAATAAAGTGGGTAATTATATTTATGGAATACGTAGCGCAATTGAAGCTATTCGTGCAGGGAAGGAAATTGATAAGATATTTATCAGGCAGGGGGCAAAGAGTGAACTGGCTATTGAACTCTTTAGTTTAATACGAAAAGAAAAAATTCCTTATCAGTTTGTTCCGGTTCAACGTCTTAATCGTATTACACAAAAAAATCATCAGGGTGTAATTACTTTTCTATCGATAATTAGTTATTATACAGTGGAACAGATTTTACCCGGGATATATGAATCAGGGGAAAATCCTTTTGTCCTGGTTCTTGACCAGATATCTGATGTAAG
>JAUVHQ010000286.1 GCA_030593185.1 Bacteroidota bacterium | reverse complement strand
CTGATGATACGTTTCTGGTCGGCAGGTTTTTTCAGACGTGTGAGGTACTCAATAGTGCATGGGAAGTTTTTAAGTCTGTCGGTGAATGTCTGGTAATGCTGCAGCGCAAGAATAGTGGTTGGGACGAGGATAGCAACCTGCTTGCTGTCAGCCACTGCCTTAAAAGCAGCACGAATAGCAATTTCTGTTTTGCCAAATCCCACATCACCGCATATCAGCCTGTCCATGGGTATAGTATTTTCCATGCCGTTCTTAGTAGCCATTGTCGCCTCTTCCTGATCAGGAGTATCCTCATAGATAAACGATGCTTCCAACTCTTTCTGCAGGTAAGAATCGGGTGAAAATGCAAATCCTTTTTCCTGTTTTCTCCGGGCATACAGGGCAATAAGATCTTTGGCAATGTCCTTGACTTTTTTCTTTGTTCTTTGTTTTAGTTTTTGCCACGCTCCCGTGCCTAATTTATAGATCTTCGGGGTTTTGTCATCTTTTCCTTTGTATTTTGAGATGCGATGCAAAGCGTGGATCTTTACATATAAAATATCATTGTCTTTAAAAACCAGCTTCAGCGCCTCCTGGGTTTTCCCGTTTACTTCAACTTTTTCCAGTCCACCGAAACGGGCAATACCATGGTCAATGTGTACAACGTAATCACCGGGTTTCAGCCCTGTAAATTCTTGTACGGTAAGCGCTTCACTACGAGTAAAGTTTCCTCTGAGCCGGAATTTATGATAACGTTCAAATATCTGGTGGTCGGTATAAGCACAAATTTTCAGATCATTATCAATAAACCCTTCATGCAATACCATAAGCAGAGGATTAAAGTGCCGGCTACTGTTTATATCAGCGAAGATGGCTTCGAGGCGGTCAATTTGTTTCCGGCTGCCAGAGAGGATAATATTCCGGTATCCTTCTTCCCTTTTCCCTGAAAGGTCGCGGTAAAGGATCTCGAAATTCTTGTTGAATGATGGCTGGGAAGAGGTTTGGAAGTGAAGTTCGTTTTTAGGTGGAAAGCTAAAATAATGTCCGAATTCAATTACAGTAAGCTCACTGCATTCTTCATATAAATGATTTCCTGTAATTACTTTTCCGGCAATCTCATTGTTAAAATTATCTTTTTCGGAAACCTGTTTAAAAAGATCATTCATTTTTTCCCTGGCATAATTCATATCCTGGGTCCAGACAGTAGTCCCTTTTGGGAGAAAACTCATGAGTGAGTATGTTACTTCTTCAGGATGAAGGTCCAGAATATTAGGCATAACCTGAATTGTTTCAAGCGATTGTATAGATAGTTGGTTTTCAATATCAAACGTTCGTAAAGAATCAATTTCGTTACCAAAGAAATCGATGCGGAAGGGTTGTTCGTTGGAAAAGGAAAAAATATCAACAATACTTCCACGAATTGAGTATTGCCCCGGTTCATATACAAAATCAACCCTCTGGAAATCATATTGCCGAAGTGTTTCTTCAACCTCTTCAATTGTTATTTCCCGGTTAATCTCCAGCATAAAGGTTTTTTCCCTGAGTTTTTCTCTTGTAACAACCTTTTCTATCAATGATTCAGGATAAGTAACCAGGATCATCTTTCGTTTTCCTGAACTAATGGCGTTCAGTATCTCCGTTCTTAGAATAATATTTGAATGATCGGGTTGATGATACAGAACGGAACGTTTGAAAGATGCCGGGAAAAAACTCACACTCTCTTCTCCGAGGATATTTGTCAGGTCGTTATGGAAATATGCAGCTTCTTCTTTGTCATTAAGAATAAACAGGTGAGAAGAAGAGGATTGCTTCAGGAATTGGCTGCAGAACATACTTTTGGATGAACCGATAAGTCCTTTCAGACGGATCTTTGGATTTTCCGGTTTTCGGGTCCATTCAACAAGCGTTTGCAGGTTGGGATGGTTCTTATAAATATTTAAAAAGTCTTTGAGTTCCAAAATGACTAAAATGACTAAAGTTTTAAATCAAGAAATTCCTCTACTTTCTTAACCATCATACGGGATCCTGTATAGAAAGGGGTTCGCTGGTGGAAGGAGTCGGGCTTTATCTCAAGGATCCTTTGTTTGCCATTTGTTGCTTTTCCGCCTGCCTGTTCGGCAATATATGCAATAGGGTTACATTCATAAACCAGCCGTAATTTTCCATGCGGATCTTTTTCGGTTTCAGGGTAAATAAAAATCCCCCCTTTAAAAAGGTTCCTGTGGAAGTCGGCCACAAGTGAACCTATATATCTGGAGGAGTATGGCCTGTTGGATTTTTCATCCATTACCTGGCAATATTTAATGTATTGCTTCACACCGTCAGGAAATCTAAGATAATTCCCTTCATTTATTGAGTATAAAGTCCCATTCTCAGGAGTTTTTATGTTGGAGTGTGAAAGGCAAAACTCCCCAATAGAGGGATCGAGCGTAAATCCATTCACTCCATGACCTGTAGTAAATACAAGTACAGTTGACGAGCCGTAAATTATGTATCCCGCGGCAACCTGTTCTGTTCCCGGCTGCAGAAAATCGTCCATTACGGCTTTTGATCCCCTGTCGGACAGGCGCCGGTAGATTGAAAAAATTGTACCGATAGAAACGTTCACATCAATATTGGATGAGCCATCCAGGGGATCCATGCAAAATATATATTTCCCGTCACGTGCCATCTCATCATAAAAGACGACCTGTTCCTTGTTTTCTTCAGTTACCAGCCCGCAACATTCCCCACTGGCTTTTAGCGCGGCAATAAACTGTTCATCTGCAAAGACATCAAGTATTTTTTGATCTTCACCCTGAACATTAACATCCCCCGATTCACCAAGGACATCAACCAGACCGGCTTTATTCACTTTTTTATTCACCATCTTGGCGGCAATACTCATGTGATGCAGAAGGCTGGACAATTCACCTTTTGCATAAGGAAATTCCTTTTGTCTTGCTACTATAAATTCATTTAGTGTTGTAAAGCTGTAACTTTTCATCCTATTATAATTATTAATTATCCGTTTTTTGGTTCTTGCTTTGCAAGAGTAAATATAGGGATTTCTGATATTGTAAGATACTAACATATTAATATTTAAAGTGAAGAAACAAATTTTTATTAAAAAACTTTATGTTCTTCTTTGTACCACTGGAATTACTGGTTATTTTTACAAAAAATCATTGTATGCTTATCTACAAATTCGGCGGTTCTTTACTTGGTAACGCGGAAGGTATCCGTAACATTACTGATATTGTAAAGAAAGCTCCTGAAAACCTTATTGTGGTGGTATCTGCCCTGGGAAAGACTACCAATGCACTCGAAAGGGTTGTTAAACATCATC